>NZ_SCOL01000004.1 GCF_005503015.1 Bacillus sp. E(2018)
CCGATGATGTACATCGTGTCGGTTCCAGGAATTAAATTCAATAGAATTCCTGTGAGCAAAAATGCTTCATAATTTATAACGCCATACATAATTACGCACCTCTTTTTATTTTTAGGGTGCCCTTATCGATATTACAGGATTTTGCTACACATGGGAAGCTCATTTGACATATGGACAAAACTAGAACACGCGGTTTTAATTACTTTCTTTTTTCACTATTAGGTGAACACTATTCAACATAAATGATTTTCCTTATCGGTGCGTTGATCTAAAAGGATTAACGCCTTTTTTCTGGAATTTATTGAACAAACCTAGCAGGATTGTTGAATAAGGAATAATTGATATTATTTAGAAGTAAGTTTAATAACTTTAACTTGTATGAAAAAACCCTCGCCTTATTAGACTATAAGAGCAAGATTGAGGACGAAATGAACGTAGATCTCCTGTTAATATGATTTTAATTTAACATTTGGAGGAAAAAAATGAACAAAATTCAGGAATTCAATAATCTACATCATTCAAAGGATTTATTGTTTTTAGGTAATGCTTGGGATCTTTTATCAGCCTTAACTTTAGAGAAAGCAGGATTCAAAGCAGTTGGTACAACGAGTTGGGGGATTGCAAACTCGCTAGGATATGCAGATGGAGAATTAATTGATTTTAAGAGGCATTTAGGAATCATCAAAACAATTACAGACAATGTGAAAATACCTGTGTCCGCGGACATTGAAGCAGGTTACGGGGAAGATACAGAAACCATAGTTGATAATGTTTTAAGGACGGCAGATGTAGGTGTTGCTGGTATCAACATTGAGGATTCACTCAAAAAACAAAAAGGGTTAAAAGATATAACTGAGCAATGTAACCTTTTATCAAAAATCAAAACTGCTTTAGAGCAGCATGGCTACAAAGATTTCTATATTAATGCTAGAACGGATACATATTTTCAATTGGAAAATCCTCTTCCTGTAACAATAGAGCGGTCCAAGTCTTATGTAGAGAGTGGGGCAAGTGGTATTTTTGTCCCTGGTCTACTTCAAAAAAATGAAATCAAAGAAATCGTAGCAAATGTAAACGCTCCCCTTAATGTTTTATCATTGCCTGGATTAACAAACTGCAACGAACTAAATGAGTGGGGCGTAAAACGTTTCAGCTTTGGTAATGCCCTATCTGATAAGGTTATAGATTTATTACAGAAGAGTGCAGAACAACTATTAGAATCAAAGGACACCTCATTTTTATATGAAAACTAATTTACATTGAATAGAAAATTTCACTATAAATTAATAGTTCAATTTGTTTATTCTATAAATAGGATGCGTTGATCCAAGAAGGATTAACGCTTTTTCTTTTATGATTCATTAATGACACTATCTTACTCCACAATCGGTTACATTTCTTCAGGAGTGTATTTCCAAAAGAGATTCTCTTTTTACATATAAATAACGTTTAATAGTACTGTTAATCAAAATGATATTAACAGTGCTCTTTTTTTGAAATTTATAAGGTATAACAAATAACACTATAAAACTAATTTTTGGATAATTGAAATGAAATTAGTATTATATAACTGGGTTTAACTGTAAAATATAGATTGATCTATGCTTCTATTATTCATGCGAAATTGCCATCAAGGAGAAAAAGTTATGAAACAATTAGTAAGAATAATTAGCTTTTTAGTTACATTGATTCTAGGATTGACTTGTCTCACTGCTCCTTTAGTTAACGCTGAAGCAAATGAAAAAACGGAGAAAATCGAAAAGCTGGTTGAACAGCAAAGACATATTAGTAAAATTCCAGGTATATCACTAGTTATCGTTGAAAAGGGTGAAACAGTTTATCAAAAGGGTTTCGGCTACAAAAACGTGAAAGAGAAAACACCTGTTACGTCCAGTACATTATTTGAGATTGGATCAACTACTAAGGCATTTACCGGTTTGGCCATTCTTCGTTTGGAGAAGGAAGGGAAGTTAAAACGTTCTGATAGTGTTCAAGAGTATATTCCATGGTTGAAGCTTAAATATCAGGGAGAACCTCAAATCATTACGCTGAATCAGTTACTCTATCATTCAAGCGGAATTGCCTCAAGCTCTATAGCGCAAATTCCTGAAAGTACTGCTTCTAACGCACTAGAGTTGAACGTAAAGACTTTATTGAATCAAGAGCTGAATCGAAAGCCAGGAAGCATGTTTGAATATGCAACCATTAATTACGATGTTCTAGGACTAGTAATCGAAAATGTAACAAAACAACCGTATGATCTTTACATAAAAAATCAGGTATTAAAACCTATTGGGATGAAGAATTCCTTCGTTGGTCTCCACCAAGTTCAGCCATCTATGGTTGCACAAGGCTATAAGATAGGATTTTTGAGAGAGCAGAAATACACACCACCTATTTATCGCGGGAACATACCCGCTGGCTATATTATCAGCAACTCTACTGATATAGCCAAATGGATGAATCTACAGTTAGGATATGATTCGAATAAAACGTTTAATAAGCAACTGATTAAAGAATCGCACTATCCTGATCGATCGGTGGATGCTTTTGCTAAGAATTCTTACTATGCTAGCGGATGGGAAGTTGTAAAAAAGGAAGCAAAACAATATATTCAGCATGAGGGGCAAAACCCAACATATTCATCGTTTATCATCATGCAGCCAGATAAAGAATTAGGTGTAGCAATCCTTTCTAATATGAATTCAAGTTTTACGACATCGATAGGCAAAAGTGTTATGGATATATGGGAAGGTAAAAGTGTTTCAACCAACCAAACTGACAGTTATCAAAAGCTAGATAAAATAGCAACCTTTCTCCTTAGTGTACTTATTGTACTTGGTGCTATTTTTACCCTATTATCACTACGAACAATAAGAAAGATTGTTAGAAAACAAAGAGAAAGAAGAGCTTTAAAAGGCAAGGTGATCTTGATGTTATCCATACATACGTTAATAGTCGCTGCAATTTTAATTTTAGTGATATTAACTCCAAAAATCTTATTAGGATTTACCTGGACATTCATACAGGTATGGGGACCAGTTTCTATTACAGTATTATTTTATGGTTTTATAACCACAAGCATTATTTTCTATGTATATGGGGTATTGCTTATTCTTACCAAAAAACAAACCGCCCTAATAAAGAAAAGCTCTAGTAAATGTAATCTCAACTCTAATGTTTAGTATTTTAATGTAGCATTTATTATACTTTGCTCAATTAATAGGGAATATGGGTGTGATTTAAAATGGGTAACTGGAGAAATAATACAATTTGGTTTGAGCAAATACCAGATAATCTTCAGGCTTCCTTAAATTCAAAGGAAGATAAATTAAATGAGATGCATTATAAAAATATTGAGTATTTAACTCTTTGGCACCATAAAAAGAATAAGCGAGGCAACTTTGTGGAGATTCCTGAAAATGTCCTCTATCTCGAATTAAACTGGTCCAATATACAAGATTTTCTTGGGATTGAAAAAATGAAAAAATTAAAGCGTTTAGAATTACATTATTGTACTAAATTACAAAATGACAATGGATTGTCTGGATTAACCGATACGCTAGAACATTTACATATTAACCAATCAAAAAAATTTGTACCAAATGATGAATTATACTCTCTGAAAAATCTTCGGGTTCTGTGTCTTAATTCTTGTGGCTTTCTTGAGAATTTGAATTTTTTAAATCAATTTCCAAACCTAATTGACTTTAGATTTGTCAATACCAATGTTTTAGACGGTGATTTAACACCAATATTAAATCATCCAACAATCCGAAGTGTAAGCTACTTAAGTAAGAGACATTACAATATTAAAGATGATAAGATGGAAGCTTTATTGAACGATAAAAATGGTGGAGAAAGATTTAAAAATGGTATCAAGTATGGAAAATATGAGACTTTTAGATATATCTATTAGCGCTAGTATAATTCAACAATCGGGTGCCTTACGGGAAGAAGGAAAGGTGCTTAATTTTATTAAAATAAATGCAGGGTGATGGGGTTTGACACTATATTGAAAGGGGGTTGCTTTATGTTCATAGTAAATGTAGGAGGTGCTATTCACAGAAACGGTAAATGGCTTTTAATCCATAGAAGTGAAAAGGAAGAGCACGCTGGTGGAACACTTTCATTAGTTGGTGGTAAGTGTGAAATTGAAGGTGTTTCTTCTGATATTCTTGAAAGGACTTTAAAACGAGAAATTCTTGAAGAAGTAGGTATCGAAATTGCAGATTTAAAATATGTAAATAGTTCTTCCTTTGTAACTGAATCAGAGATAAATGTAATTGATATTGTTTTTCTTTGTCACCATAAATCGGGTGAACCTTATGCAAAAAGCAGAGAAGAGGTAAATGAAGTTATTTGGATGACTACTACTGAGATCCTAGCACATACAAATTCTCCTGCATTTTTAAAGGAAAACATCAGACTAGCAGATAAAATGCTGCAAAATAATAAGCATTTGAAATATTAGTAGTAGATAATCATTGATGTGTTTATTTAAGGGTTTCAAGAAGGTTCTTATTCAACAATCGAGTGCTTTCCTTTAAGAATGAGAGTGAACCATTTATTGAACTATAGGAGAGAGAGAATGAAATGTGCCCTTTTTTTGAATCGGACCAAATTATGTAATAAGTAAAGTAATAATTTTTAAAAATCATCCCAAAAATCGAGATGAAAAGATTATAAATAGTTTATGTTAAATTTAACCATTTATATTATTATTTGATCCATGAAGAAATTTGAAAAGAGTGAAAATATGAAAAGATTCTCTATTAGTTTGTGCGCTATTATACTATTTAGTGGTTGTACTTTTTTGAGTGGAGAAGAATTAACCAATAATATTTATCTAATTCCAAAGGGTTATGAAGGATCGATCACTGTTTTCTACAACATACCTAATGAATCTAAGTTAAAAACAGAGGGGAAATATTCTGTTATCCCTGTGAATGAATTAGCATTAGAAGCATTAGCAGGAACTAATATGTATATTTATGCTGCATCTTTTACTTCAACACATGATATGAAATATGGAACCGTTAACGATCAATATTTTTATGTTGATAAAAACGGGAAGAGAACAACTATAGATGAACAGTGTATATTTGTTGGAGGAAATGGTGGTTTCTCAGGAGCTAGTGGGGAAGAAATTCTTTATAGTAATCTTCAGATAACACAATCTAACTGTAGTGAAAACTTCCGGCACAATGGAGAGGATATTAATTTTACACAACAAAAAGAAGTAAAGAATTTCTGGATGTCCTATTTTGATTAAAATTAAGTGTTAGGCTATGGAGTGTTTGTAGATGGTAGATATTCGCATTTCTTCAAGAAGGAAATGACTCATTTTATGGAAGTTATTCAGAATGATGGCACTAAATAAGTTACTAAAAGGTGTGTTGAAAAATGAAAATTCTTATTGGTCAACCTAAGCGAGAAACTGAACTGGAACAACTTGAAAAAGAAATTAAAAATTATCCTTCAGTAGACTTGATTCTTTATCCGGAAGGTTATCTTCAAGCAACGAAATTAGAAGAAGTAAGGAAATTGGCTAAAATATTTAAAACATCAATCGTTACGGGTTATAAGGATAAGCATAATAAGGATAGGGCTCTAATTATTAACCATGAAGGTGAAATTATTTTGGAGAGAGAAAAAACTCCTGAGAATGATGAGTTGTATTCACCTTCTATTGTTAAAGATAATGAATCTATGTATGGATATCTACTTTGTAGGGAAGTTTTTTTAGGTTTGCGAGGTCTAAAAAATGAAAAAACATTAGATTTTATTTTTAACCCTATTGGAGTTGGAATGTTTAGTGAAGAGCAATATACGGAATGGTCAGAAGAAGCAAAACGAATCTCTATTCAACAAAAAGCATGGGTGCTAGGAACAAGTCATGCAGATGGTTCTTACAGAAATTGTGGATTCTCCATTCCCATTGCTTATTGCTTTGATGAAACAGGAAGAGACATTCTACTGTCTAAAGATGACATAAGAACTCGAATAGTAGACACGAAAACGAAGACAGTAGATATAATTAGTGATCTAGTTAAAACAAAATAATACATACTTATTATTTGGGTGCATTTCTTAAAAAGGAAATGGACTCTTTTTTATTGAAGTAAGGAAAGGTCCGGTAAAAATAAATACAATACATTTTTGGGCATTTTTAATATTGGAAAAAGGTTTAAACATATACTTCCGCAAAAAGGTGCATTTCTTTAATAAGAATTTTACTCTCTACTTGAATTGGATAACGTAGTGGGAAATCGTTTTAGAATGACTAGGAAGAAGGTGAGTACATTGAGATTTTTAAAGATTTTTGGAATAGGAATACTCTTATTTGTTTTATTAATCGGAAGTTTACTTAAGAGTACTAGTGATCCTTCTACTAGAGATGGAATAGGCTTTTTAATAGTTTTTGGTGTTATCTTGTATTTGCCGACACTATTTTTTATAGCCTTCATTTTTCAGAAAGGAAGTAAGAGTGATAAACCAAAGTGAGCAAATGGTCCTCTGCATGGGTGCTTCTTTACCTATTGGGCATCAATAAAGGTATATGAAAAAAAGTTGAATATTAAATGGAGATTAACATTAACGTTATTTATTTTTTCAGGTAACTTTTCTTATTATTTAACAAGTGAATCAGATGTGAAGATAATATGGTTGCTTATATTCTACAATCAGGTGAGATTGTTCTATAAGACAATTGTTTAGACAAGTAGTGGATCGCTGCAGAAATTTGATGATTTGAGGGGATTTTATTGGTGGGACCTGAAATTACTTGGTTTGTCTTATTTTTAGCGTATATTTTTTTTCCTATCATAGTTCCTATACTAGTGATACTAATTATTATTAAAATATTTAAATGGGAGAAGGAACAAAAACGTGTCCATGAAAAAAGGTATGAATATTATGAAGAAATGGCTAGAAAGAATAATCATTATAGGTAAATAACCGAAATATATGCTATATATAATGCGGGCACCCCTAAAATGAAAAACTGGCATTATATTGGTTGCTGTTGGAGCTTGCCTATTGGTAAGTTCTTTTTTTATAGAATTCGTTAACTTTTAGAATTAATAATTGCTATACACTCACTAATTTGAAATAATTGGAATTGGTATAGGGGGAGTATTAGTGAAATTAATTCTATTTATTTTTATTGGAATGCTAATTACATATGCGTTCATTTTATTAGCGGGCAATTTTGGATTGATGCTGGTTGGTGGAGCGATTTTTGGAGTGTTACTCTATATTGCTACTGAAGTTAGAAAAAGAGATTAATAGTAATCCTACATAGGAGGAATCTCATGAGCACAAAAGTATATATGGTAAGGCATGGTGACTCACCAAAAGAAGGTAATGAACGGACGAGAGGATTAACGGAAAAAGGTTATCAAGATGCTCAGCGAGTGGCTGAACTATTAAGAGATAAGGAGATCGATGTTGTTGTCTCAAGCCCTTACCTCCGTTCTATTTTAACGGTAGAACAGGTAGCTCTACATACAGGGAAAGAAGTAATGGTTATGGAGGATCTGAGAGAAAGAGTATTTTCTTCTAGTGGCAATAGGTTAGATGATAAAGAGCTTGGTCCTCTTCTAGAAAAATCCTTTGAAGACTTCACCTTCTATCTTGAGAATGGCGAATCAAATGCTGCTTGTCAAAAGAGGGCAGTACTAGTTTTGAAGGAACTCTTACGTACGTATCAAGATAAAAATATGGTGATCGGAACTCATGGTGCCGTTATGACGTTGATGATGAATTATTTTGATTCTTCTTTTGACTTAGATTTTCTCTACAGCACAACAAAACCGGATATCTATAGATTAGCGTTTAATGACGAGGAGTTAGTAAGCGTTGAAAGAGTATGGGACAAGACAATCGTAAAATAAATTGATAGCGGGAGATTAAACATATGACCTATCATATACGAGTAAGAGTGGGTGCGCTCATTATTGAAAAAGGTGAAATATTATTAACGGAGTTTGATGATCCTTATCGGGGAATTTTTTATGATTTTCCAGCTGGTGGAGCGGAACCTCATGAATCTCTGATCGAAGCTGTAAAGAGGGAAGCGAAGGAAGAAGCGAATATTGATGTGGAGGTAGGTCCATTAGCTTTTGTCTATGAGTATGCTCCTCATCTGAACGAAAATAAGTATGGTCAAACACACACGCTAGTCATGTTGTTTGATTGTACATTGAATAGTGGGTCCAAACCTAAATTGCCGGATAAGCCTGATCCAAATCAGACAGCTGTTAAGTGGGTTCCACTAACAGAGCTTGAACAACTAGAGCTTTATGCGAACATTGGAAAACAAATTAATGATTATGCGAGCAAGAAGCGAAATATTGATCTACTACAAGAACACAAACTTTTGGATCAGACATTAACTTCTAAACTCACGGAGACTTTCTAATAAGGGAAGTCTCTTTTTTTATAGGAGCTTTAATAATGTTAAGTTTTAATTTAAATATTAAACAATTATTATCAATAAAATTAATTTATTTAACTTTGAATATTAATATTTTAATAAAAACTATTCACGTAATTAATTCTAAGGTATATAATCTAATTAATTGATATGAAAGGAGAATGAGATGGCACACCCATTACTTACAAATTGTCCAGTTTGTTCACAAACGTTAAAGATTACTAAGCTTCACTGCACACATTGTCATACGACAATCGAGAACGAATTCGAATTATCAAAATTTGCGTCACTAACGAAAGAGCAACTTCATTTTGTTGAAGTCTTTCTTGTATGCAGAGGCAATATTAAAGAGGTTGAAAAAGAGCTAGGGATCTCGTATCCAACAGTTCGAGGCAAGCTGAACGACATTGCCTCTTCATTAGGGTACGAATCTAAAAAGAAGAATGAGGTAGACGAGAAAAAGATTGTTATGATGCTTGAACGTGGAGAGATTACGCCAGATGAAGCAATCAAAATGCTAAAAGATGAATAGGAGGATAAGGTATGAAAAGTGAGATCGAGAAAGTCTTAACGATGGTTCAAGAAGGTAAAATCGATACGGATAAAGGTTCAGAATTAATTCAGGTCCTACAAGAAAAAGAACAGAGTCCAGCAATTAAATCAGTAAGCCATATATCTCGTGCATCTTCTAACTACAGCGATAAAACCTTGAAGATTCGTGTTGTATCTGAGAGTGACAATGTGAATGTGAACCTCCCTATCAAACTAGTAAAGGTTGTATTAGCAGCAGGCCACAACATTGCTTTAAAGATTCCCCAATCTGAACAGTATGTAAAAGATATTGATATTAATTTGATACTTGAAGCTATTGAAAACGAACTGGATGGACAGATTGTTGATGTGAAATCAGCAAACGGGGATACCGTTTCAATTACGATTGAGTAGGGCTTATAATATGTTCCATGTAAATGTAAAAACAAAAGAGGCAAAGTTCTCAATCCCTGTCCCTTATGTCCTATTAAATATCGGTATATCCATTCTTACTTCTAAAGTATTCATTCACCATGCAAACAAATGGTCGAAACCTCATCTTGATAAGAAAAACATAAACTTTTCTTTCCCTTCCATAGATCAATCAGAACTAAAACCTATTATTAAAGAGCTAAAAAAGCACAAAGGATTAGAGCTTGTTAATGTGAAAGCACAAGATGGAACTGAAGTGATTGTGAGATTGTAAAATAAGTAACAACACAGTTGAAAGGTTTCTGATTCCGCAAAAGCATTCATAACAAAAAAAAGTTAAATAAATAGTTAAACAAATGAGTGCTTTTCTGTAGTGGAAAAAGCGCTCTTTTTTATGCATGAGTTGATTGTCGATGAAAGAGGAATATGAATAAGCAGTCGAGAAGAAGAGAATGGGCTAGTTAAGGATAAAGTTTTAGCTCAGTCAAAACTAGCCGTGTCCATTTTCAACACAATACGTAAAAACTAAGAAGGATGTGCAATAGATGAATGCAGAAGATGTGATGAAAGAACTTGAAGCTCTTGGCAAGGAAAGAACGAAGAAAATCTATGTCTCAAATGGTGCCAAAGAACCGGTGTTTGGCGTAGCTACTGGTGCTATGAAGCCAATAGCTAAAAAAATCAAAAAAAATCAACCCTTAGCTGAAGAACTTTACGCGACAGGAAATTACGATGCGATGTACTTTGCAGGAATTATAGCTGATCCAACCAACATGACTGAAAATGATTTTGAGCGTTGGATTGACGAAGCTTATTTTTATATGTTGTCCGATTATGTAGTAGCTGTAACTCTTTCTGAAACTGAAATGGCACAAGAGTTGGCGGACAAATGGATCGCAAGCGGTGAAGAGCTCAAGATGTCAGCAGGTTGGAGTTGTTACTGCTGGCTATTAGGTAATCGTCCAGACAGTGAATTTTCTACAGCGAAGTTAGAAAAAATGCTGGAGGTTGTAAAAGATACCATTCATGATGCGCCTGAACGGACAAAATCCTCCATGAATAATTTTGTTTATACAGTGGGTGTCTCATACGTGCCATTACATGAACAAGCGGTTGAGACGGCAAACGCTATAGGACCGGTAGAAATGAAACAGGACAAGAAAAAATCAAGATATCTACTTGCTTCTGAAAATATACAAAAAGCGATAGATCGAGGACAGATTGGTTTTAAGAGGAAATATGTAAGGTGTTAACTTTTTTTATCTAACCATGAAGAGGATGATACCAATGAACCGTGACAGAATCGTGATTGTAATAAGTTTATTAGTAATTGCTTTCCTTCTTTATTGGAGTAGATTCCAACAAGGAAAAACATACACTGAAATTATTATTATGTATACACCAGCATTTGTAATTCCTTTGATTTTTTATCTCATTAAAAAATTTAGAACGAAATAATCATATTAAATTTAGGAGGTTGCTGTGAAGTTTAGTCGGAAGTATATTTTTTCGCTCTTGTTTCTGTTTCTCACTAGTTTTGTGATATATGAATTTTTATATGAACCATTTCCAATCAAGAAGTTTAATCATGTTCAAGTAGTTAAGATGGTGGATCAAGCGGAAGGGAATATGGTTAGGATACCTTCGCATTATCAAGGGTACCAATGGTATATGTCTAAGAATATAAACGCTGCTGAAAATATTGAAGGGCATATGAAAGAAAGAGGTTGGACACTTACAAAAAAGGAAGATCATCAATACTTTTTTGAAGGTGTGCAAGGAAATATAATCGTTAAAAGTGAAGTCTGGAAAAAGAATTATAAGATCTTTCGTTTTCCAGAAGGAATCTAGTAAAATTTCTAATAAGAGGGATTAAAAATGACACAGGATTTTTATTGTGATGAAGTATTGAGTGGAAAAACGCAGGTGGAAAAAGTAAAAGAGACAGAAAATGTCATAGCTTACTATCATACAAGACCTTTTTATCCCATTCACATTGTGGCCATACCTAAAAAACATATCCCGTCATTGATCACATTAGATGAGCGTGATAATGAATTATTGCTAGAACTAATGAGTGTCGTTAAAGAGGTAGCGAGAAAGGTTACAGATGAACATGGAGCTTGCCGGGTAATTACAAATGTAGGTGACTACCAGGATTCCAAACATTTGCATTGGCACATTGTTTCAGGAAAACCAAAGGGAAAAATTCAATAGTTCAAATTACAAGAAACCTGCTTTTTAAGTGGTTTTATTGATTAGGCGGAAAAAGCTATATTATTTAAAGAAAATATTAAATAGAGAATAAATACAATCACAAACAAAACATAAAACAAACCGATATAGATTTCGATTTTACCGAGACCTTTATTTAAAACAATCATCAAAATGAAAAAGAGAACAGATATTAGTAAGGGATTTTTCCAATACCCAGCACCTGATGCAAATTTATATATAAAGTACAGTGCCGTTAGAAGCCACAAAGTGATTGTAATAGGATATATATATTTTTTTGTATTCAAAAAATGATTCTCCTCAGTTTTAGAATGTATATTATTAATAAACCCCTGTACATATCTTACAACATGTTTCCAATGTTGTGCGAGGGATGTTCTTATCAAAATTCACATTAACTTTCATACAAATATGAAAGAGCTATGAACAAATCCATAGCTCTTCACCTTTATTCTACACAACCAAGCCATCGCTCATTTTTACAACATGATCAACATAAGAAAGCATTTCCTCGTCATGGGTGACCATAAGAGTCGTAATGTTTAAGGTTTTCGTTAGATCTTGGATAAGTGACATAATCTCTTTAGATTTCTTTGTATCCAGACTTGCAGTCGGTTCATCTGCAAAGAGAACTTTCGGCTTATGGACAACCGCTCGAGCGATAGCGACGCGCTGTTTCTCTCCACCGGATAAAGAAGAGGGATAAGCATGTTTTCGATGGGATAAACCAACACGGTCTAAAATATAATCAATTTCTTGTTCACGTTTTTCATTTTTCATTTTCACTTCAGATACATCTAACATGAGGCTTAATTGCTCCCGAACGGTTAAAAACGGGACAAGATGTGCAAATTGAAAAACAAAACCGAACTTCTTGGCTCTTATGCCGCGCATTTCCTCTGACGTCATGGAAGTTAAATTATGTCCATTAAAATAAATATTTCCGTCTGATGCAGGCTGCAGCCCTGCAGCAATGGTTAGCAGGGTACTCTTACCTGAACCTGATGGGCCAACTAAGGCTGTAATTTCACCCTCTTTAAGTGTAAGGTTTACTCCTTTCAAAACCTCTTCGTTTACATCACCATTTCTAAACGTTTTTCGTAATTCATCAATCGTAAAGATATCCATATATTAAACCTCTCCTTGTTGTATGGCTTGTAAAGGTTCAACTTTTTTGATTTGTAATCCAGAAAGTGTAGCTCCAATAAATCCAATCACGAGGAAGACGATTGATAATTGCAGAGTGGTTTCGTTCGTTAACTGATAAGGCATATCCTTAGGTGCAATTTCCTTGAATAATTGGCTAAAACCAACAGAAAGAGTAAGGGATATGATCGTGATGTATAGCATTTGTGTCCACATCATTTTAAACAGATCGCTCGTTTTGACGCCGATTGCTTTCAATATGCCATAAAGTCCAATCTTTTGAACGTTCATCATATAAAAGAAGATGCCGAACAGCATTCCACTAATCACGATGAGAAACCAAACGATCATATTTAAAGACATTTGTTCTGCATTATAACTAGGAATGGTCGTAAGGAAATCTTTATTCGAAAAAGATTGCAGCTCTTTGAAATTTAGTGTTTCATCTGCACCTGGTATGAAAAGTAGCTGCATTTCTTCAGCTCGATACATCTGCTTGTAATCTTCCATATTCAGAAAAGCAACTGGAGCATGACTGAACTTTTTTTGCTCAACAAAATCCTTAACAACAAGCGGTTCGTTGAATGGTTTATGTGTTAAGGTATCACCAACTTTAATGCCGTCTTTCTCTAATGAACGGTCTAGAACGATTTCCCCGGGTGCCACTGATTGGAATAATTTCGAATCGGTTGAAGCAACAAAAGCAACGCTTCGTTGTTTGTCACTCTCATCGTCTATAAATCCCATTTGTATAGAGAGTGCAGCAGCATTTTTATGTTTGGTTAACACTTGCTCTCGAAGCTTATTATCAATTCTAGAGAGGTTGTAATTTTCTTCTGCGTCACTATTCATATAGAACTGGCCGTTAGGCAAGTCTTTAATTAAGGCAGCGTTATCTTGTGATAACCCATTGGCCAAACCAGAAATAATAAACGTTAACAAACTTACGAGAAAGATGATGGAACCTAATATGAAAAACCTCATTTTATTTTTTTTAATTTCTTTCCATGCAATGCTCATAACTTCTCTCCTCCAATCTTTTTACATCCTTAGTTTAGAATCGTTATATGAACGGACAATGAACAACACGTTACAAAACGTTGGAGAGAAGGGAAGAGATGCATAAAAAAAGGCACCACCAATGTATGTTCATTGAGAGTGCCTGAGTATTTTAAGGTGTTTTTAATCAATAGGGAGTTCTACGGTAATTGTTGTTCCTTCGTTCTCCTTACTTTTTACAACCGTTTTTCCATCATGCAGTTTTACAATGGTAGCGACGATCGATAGTCCGAGTCCGGTACCATCTATTGTTTTCGAACGAGCAACATCTGCTCGATAAAAGCGGTCAAAAATTCTTTCAACTTCCTCTTCATTCATGCCAATACCCGTATCTTTAAAGATGATCATGATGGATTTTTCTCTTTTTTCAACTGATACCTCAATGCTTCCTTCACGTGTATTATACTTTATGGCATTGGTAAGAAGGTTGTCCCATACGGTGCTTAATAGAGAAGGATCTCCGAAAAATTCGGTATCTGGTAAGGAATAACTAAGCATAATTCCTTTCTCATTGATCAGCCATTGATAATTTCGAATCAGTTCTTTAATTTGTTGTGAAACATTGAGATGTTTTCTCTGTAAAATATCTTCGTTTCGATCCAGTGAAGCAAGAAGCAATAATTGCTTCGTTAAGTTCGAGAGTCTACTGATTTCATCATTTATTACAGAGATGTACTTTGTGCGTTCAATTGAACTCAGTTCTTCTTTTTCTAACAGGTTGGTATATCCTTTTATATTCGACAACGGTGACTGAATATCATGAGAGATATTTGAGATAAATTCTTTTCGCATCTCATCTGACTGTTCTAGTTTTCGAGCCATGTGCTGAAAACTTTGAGAGAGCACGCCAAGTTCATCGTTTCGCCTCGTATCGAGCTCAACAGAGAAGCTTCCCTTTGAGAGCGATTTTGTAGCGGTGTTCAATTTTGAGATAGGTCTCACTAAATATTTTGTGCTAACCACTACCATTAAGATACTAAGAACAATCATCAATCCAAAAAGCCATCCGAAAAGTACATGCATTTCATTAAAAAGGAGTTTGATATCAGGTCGAATAAACAGAGCGTACTTTTTTTCCTGATGTGTTAGAGGAACGCCGATCGAATTACTTAGTTCGTTTGCAAAAAATCCCGTTACAAATGTTTGTTTTGGAAAATGAAGAATTCCATGATAGATCTCACCATTAAGTACAGATTCTTTCGTGGAAGATGAAAGGGATGTGTTACGAAATTTTGCACCGAAGTACGTTTCGTTTCCGGAACTCTCAACAAGGTAGATCTGATACCCAATCGTAGATAGGTTTCTTAAGTAATCGTTCAGGTTGATAGTAGGGTGTTTTTCCACAAAAGAAGCCATCTCAAGCGCAATTCCTGTATTTTTTTGATCATTAGCTGGCTTTAGTTTTTCCTGATAGTATGTATTGGAAGCAACAAAGGCTAATACGCCGCTTAAAAGCATGATGCCAATCGTTATGACGACAAATTTGGTATATAGCGATTTCATTTTTTTACCTCCAATAAATAACCAACCCCACGAACCGTTTTAATTTGAAAGTCATCTGTCAGGTTTGAAAAACGTTCTCTTAACCTTTTTACATGTACATCTACCGTGCGATCGTCGCCTTCATAATTCAAGCCCCAAATGTGTTGAATGAGTTGATCTCGTGTAAAAGCCTGCATTGGATTCGAGATGAAAAAATATAGCAATTCAAATTCTTTCAAAGGTAATAGTATCGTTACATCGTTAATATAAACTTCATAGCTTTTTTTGTTTACCGTTGTGCGTCCTAAGCTGATAATGGATTCATCTTGGTGTTTATCGTATCTTCTTAAAAGTGCCTTGATTCGAAATAGTAATTCTCTCGCTTCAAATGGTTTTACGAGATAATCATCTGTTCCGGATATATAGCCCTGCTCTTTATCTTCAATCTGATTTTTGGATGTTAGTAGAATCACAGGAATATCGTAATTTTCTCGTATTTCTTTTGTTAACGAAAAACCGTCCATAAAGGGCATCATCACATCAATTACAGCGAGATCAAACCTCTTAAGGCGTAAGATATCTAAAGCTTCAATGCCATCTTTAGCTTGAGAGACCTGATACCCTGCTTCACTTAGATGATGATGCAGAAGCTCTAGTATATTTTTATCATCATCTACAATTAAAATATGGTTCACGATGTAATCCTCCTAATGAGAATCAAGTATGCAGTGGTATTAGCAACATTAGTCTATCCGAAATGGTTGATATTCACAAATTTCAGCTTTGTTTCAACGACTCAGCCACAGCAAAAAAAGCCAGCCATAAGGCTAGCTTTTTTTGTGGCTTTAATGGTTAGGTTAGCCGATTCTCTTCTTGTTTTTCTTGCTTTTAGCACGTTTTTTAGAAGATAAAACCCCGTTTAAGATACTAATGAAACTCACAATGAATTCCCCCCATATAGAACTTCGGAAAAGAGAATATTCGGTGTATCCTCTCTTCTCCATATCTTATGCAACCTTGACTAAAATGTTTGGACAAACTGTATCAAATCACTCCTGGAAGTAAAAATACACATGCACCTAATGAAACATTGAAAAAAATTTTCTGAGTTTATGAATAAGATTGTAAGTTAGTGGGATTCTAAGATTAGAAAAGAAAGGGAGGTGAATTAAATGGCTAAAAACAACAGCAACCAATTATCAGTACCTGGAGCTCAAGGAGCTCTTGATCAAATGAAGTATGAGATCGCTTCTGAGTTCGGTGTAAACCTTGGACCAGATACGACTTCACGTGCTAACGGATCTGTAGGTGGAGAAATCACTAAGCGTCTTGTAGCACAAGCTTTAGGCGGACAACGCTACTAATATTAACAACTTTTGCTATGGCTATCTGTTTGTGCAGATAGCTTTTTTTATTTATCTAGAAAAATGAGTAATGAATTAAATAGTAAACAACCGTTTAAACTATCTCTGTTGGAGGTGAATGTTTAGATGAATGAAGATAAGCCGACTCACTATGATGGGAGTCTTTTAAACCATGAAGTTTTCAATGATGATACTTTGCAAGAACCGTTTCTTTTAACAGATGAAGTGAGGGCGAGCATTGCTGGTAATCCTTATGATTATTCTTGAAGAAATGTTTAAGCATAGATTGCAGCACACTGAAAGTCGTTGATTTCCGCTCCAGGTTGCTCGCTTTCCATGGGGCGATCGGTGAGCCCCTTGCCGCTTTGCGCCCTTAAGGGTCTCACCTGACCGCTCGTCCCATAGGAGTCGGCAACCTTCCGCTCCAATCAACTTGCTTAGAAGATGAAACATTTAAAAACAAAAGTCATAAGAAGAAATCACAAACAGAAAGGCAGAGTCGAATTACATGACAAAAGTATTATATGTTACAGCACATCCTCATGATGATCAAGTTTCTTACAGCATGGCTGTTGGTAAAGCATTTATGGATGAATACAAAAAAGTTAACCCCGATCATGAATGGATCCATGTGGATTTGTATAAAGAGGACATTCCTCATATCGACCTAGATGTATTTAGTGGATGGGGAAAACTGCAATCTGGTAAAGGATTTGAGGAGCTTTCTTCAGAAGAAAAAGCGAAAGTAGGAAGACTGTCTGAGCTTTGCGAGCAGTTTGTCTCGGCAGATAAATATGTATTCGTAACACCAATGTGGAATTTCTCATTCCCTCCTGTTATGAAAGCATACATTGATTCAGTTGCTGTGGCAGGAAAAACGTTTAAGTATACGGAGCAGGGACCTGTTGGCCTATTAACGAACAAGAAAGCACTACATATACAAGCTAGCGGCGGGATCTATTCAGAAGGACCTGCAGCAGCAATGGAGATGGGGCACCGTTATTTAAGTGTGATCATGCAATTTTTCGGAGTACCATCGTTCGAAGGATTATTTGTAGAAGGACACGCGGCGATGCCGGATAAAGCGAATGAAATCAAAGAAAAGGCAATTGCTCGTGCTAAAGATTCCGCACATACGTTTTGATAGTTAGAAACCTCCCAAAAAGAAAACTTGTAGACGATGTCTGCAAGTTTTTTTAAATGAAAAACCCTTGTCTACCAAGTAAAAAGAGTATTTGTAAACAATTGTATGTAAAAAACTCCTTGCATTTTTGAATGCGTTTTCATAGAATAAAAAGCAACATCCATATTGACTGAATTTTTTTAAAACAAAAGGTAGTGACGTTTAACTAAAGATACCTATGTTAGTTCGTAGTTAAAAAAGAGGAGGTTTTAAGTTGTCACGTCTAACCATGAAAGATGAAAGGCTAATTATCGAGGATGTTAGTGATAATTCGTTTAAAAGTTATGGAAAAGTAATTAAAGGCTATGATTTTAAACGTTTAATCGACATCATGAAGAAATCAACAAAAATTCCAGAGCATGAAAATGTTTATGTGGCTTCGGAACCGCTTCTGGAAGACGATCCGATAAAAAAACAAATTGAGACTTACTTCTATGGTGAGATGCCTGCCCAGATTGGGTATTGCAACGGTCGTAATTCAACATTAAATGGCCTTGAATATCACAAAGGAAGTGAGATCAATATAGCTGTGACTGATCTAGTTCTCCTTCTTGGGAAAGTACAGGATATCGAAAATAATACATTTCATTCGAATAATGTAAGGGCTTTCTTTATTCCTGAAGGAACGGCAATTGAATTATACGAGACGACACTGCACTTTGCACCTTGTAAAGTTCAAGAATCAGGATTCAAATGCATTGTTGTTTTACCAAAAGGAACGAATGAACCGTTAGAAGTTGCGCCAGCAGAGCGTGAAAAAAGTAATGATGAAGATCACTTGCTTTTTATGAAAAATAAATGGCTGATTGCACATCCAGATCGAAAACAGCTGATAGAAAAGGGAGCTTATCCTGGAATTATCGGTGACAACATAGAAGTCTTGTTTTAACTATCATTATTTAAAAGGACAGGGGTGTTCGATATGTTTTCAGGCATTGGATTTACACTTTTATCATGTACATTTTTTATGGGACTGGTCGCATGGATCTCTTACTTAAAAACAAAAGGGGAGACAGAAGATTCTACGGGCTATTTCTTAGCAGGGCGCGGGTTGAATGGGACATTTATCGCAGGATCACTTCTTCTTACTAATCTCTCTGCTGAGCACTTGATCGGTTTGAATGGGCAAGGTTATCGAACTAACATGTCCAACATGGCTTGGGAAGTAACGGCGGGCTTTGCAATTGTTATCATGGCTCTCTATCTATTACCGAAATATTTAGGAGGAGCTTTTACAACATTACCAGAGTTTCTCAGCACGCGATTTGATGAAGGTGTTCGTCGTTATACAGTTTTGTTATTTATGCTAGGCTATATTTTAGTTACGATTCCATCAACCCTTTACTCAGGGGCACTGACTATTCTTAAACTCTTTGATGTGCCAGGTCTTTTAGGCATTTCTTATACCCAATCGGTTTGGCTCTTAATTTGGGTGATCGGAATCATCGGTGCAGTTTACGCAATCTTTGGCGGATTAAAAGCCGTTGCTGTATCGGATACGATTAATGGAATCGGACTTTTAATAATTGGAATTTTAGTACCAGCTCTTGGCTTCTTCGCACTAGGAGACGGGAACATGTTTGAGGGCATGAAGACGATAGCAACTAACAGTCCCGAAAAACTAAATGCGATTGGATCGAGTACGGACTCGGTGCCATTTGGGACCATCTTTACGGGTATGATTTTTGCTAACTTGTTTTATTGGGGAACAAACCAGTACGTTATTCAACGTACGCTTGGAGCACAAAACTTAAAAGAAGGTCAAAAAGGAGTGCTTTATTCAGGTTTCTATAAGCTTGCCATTCCAATATTTATGATGATTCCTGGTATTATCGCTTTCCATCTATATGGGGGAGGGTTGACTCCGGTTGATCTTGCTTATCCAACCTTAGTAGCAGATGTATTGCCAAAATATTTATCAGGCTTCTTTCTAGCCGTTCTATTAGGAGCAGTATTCAGTACATTTAACTCGTTGCTTAACTCAGCAGCAACCATGTTTGCTCTTGATATCTATAAACCGCAGTTCAATCCGAAAGCTACTGACGATCAGTTGATTCGGATGAGTAAATGGTTTGGTACAGTAATAGCACTTGTATCATTCTTTATCTCACCATTATTGATGAACGCACCTGATGGACTTTGGGATCTGATCAGACGTTTTACAGGGTTCTTTAATATTCCGATCATCACTATTGTTCTTGTCGGTATCTTCTCTAAGCGAATTCCTGCACTTGCTGCAAAAGTAGTAATCATTTTTCATGTTATTACGTACTACTTGCTTGTTTGGGGCTTGGATCAGATGTTTGGCTATCAAACCACCATTAACTTTATCCATATTTACGCGATTCTGTTCTTTGTAGAGGTTGGAATTATGATTGCTATAGGAAAATGGAAGCCTTTGCAAAAACCTTATGTGTATAAAGCTAATCCACAAGTAGACATGGTACCTTGGAAATACGCACTTCCGGTAACGTTTATCTTGTTAAGTCTGCTTACGAGTATGTACATCATATTCTCTCCGATTGGTTTAGCTTATCAGGATTCAATCGTGTCAGGGTATTTCTGGCCAGCGATTGCAGGATTGGCAGTTGTTACAGGAATTCTTATCTTCCTTTCGCTAAAGTTTTGGAATCGTAAGTATGCAGATTTCTTAAGTGAACAGCACAAAAAAGAAGTAAAAGAAACAAGAAAACTAGCATAATAAGGAGGTTCTTATGGCTCTTAAAACTAATGAAACAACATTCGTATTTAATGAATTAAATAATGGATTTCAAATTGTTGCTGATGGCAGACTTCTCTTTCATCACTCCCTTCAGCAGCCCATGCTCTATGTAGGATACGGGGAAGAAACAATCAATATGTATCGAGGAAATTTTGACATTCGCGATTATGTTGAAGAAAGAATCGGGCTTCGTTATGTTGATGTTGTTCAAACGGAGGATGGTTTTCAACTCTCTTTTTCAAAATTTGAAGGTAGCCCAACGGATCTCGAAATTCTTCTCACCGAAGAGAACGGAAAAATAAAACTTCAATTTACAAACCGTTCATCAGAAATAAACCGATTATGGATACGTTTACAAGCAGATAGCAACGAGAAAATCTACGGTTGCGGTGAACAGCTGTCACATTTTAACCTGAGAGGCAAAAACTTTCCATTATGGACTTCGGAACCGGGTGTTGGAAGAAATAAGAACACGTACACAACATGGCAAGCGGATGTAAAGGATAAAGCAGGTGGTGACTACTACAACACGAACTATCCGCAACCAACCTTTATTTCTACTAAAAAATATTATTGCCATGTTGAAACAACCGCTTATGCCGACTTTGACTTTCGGAATGATGATTATCATGAACTTCAAATTTGGGACATCCCGAAATATTTACTCTTTGAAACGGCGGAAAGCTATGTGCAGCTTGTTGAAAAGTTAACTAATGTTTTTGGGCGTCAGCCTGAATTACCAGATTGGACGTATAACGGGATCTGGCTTGGTTTACAAGGCGGAACCGACACTGTTCAAAAAAAGCTGGACGTAGCACTCGAAAAAGGAATTAAAGTCGGAGGAGTTTGGTGTCAGGACTGGCAAGGAAAACGCATCACTTCATTCGGAAAGAGATTGATGTGGAACTGGCGTTGGAACAGTGAAGAATATCCAAAACTTGATCAAAAGATTGAGGAATGGAAAGCAAAAGGTATCCGCTTCCTTGGCTATATTAATCCTTACGTTGCTGTGGAAGGTGATCTTTACAAAACTGCGGCAGAGAAAGGGTACCTTGCTTTTAATGAAGAAGGGAACATCTACCTTGTTGACTTTGGAGAGTTTAACTGTGGAGTCGTAGATTTTACAAATCCTGAAGCTTGTACGTGGTACAAATCAGTCATTAAAGAAAACATGATTGATTTTGGTCTTGACGGCTGGATGGCTGATTTTGGTGAATACTTGCCAACAGATGTTCAACTCTATAACGGTGAATCGGCTAAAATCATGCATAATGCATGGCCCGCACTTTGGGCAAAAATAAATTATGAAGCAGTGAGTGAAGCTGGAAAATTAGATGAAGTTACATACTTCATGAGAGCCGGTTATACGGGAATACAAAAATATTGTCCGCTATTATGGGGTGGAGATCAAAGTGTGAATTGGTCGCTAGATGATGGATTAGCTTCTGTTATCCCGGCTGCACTATCAGCTGGTATGACTGGCTGTGGTTTACACCATAGTGATATTGGAGGCTATACAAGTCTTCACGGCAACAAGCGAAGCAAAGAGCTCCTTCTTCGTTGGCTAGATATGGCAGCTTTTACTCCAGTGATGCGTACACACGAAGGAAATCGCCCTGATGATTGTTTCCAATTTGATGGGGATGAAGAAACTCTGCAGCATTTTGCTCGCATGACGAGCCTTTATGTAAAGCTTGCACCATATACGAAAGACATCGTAAAAGAAAATGCTGAAAAAGGAATTCCAGTGCAGCGTCCATTGTTCATGCACTATGAGAAAGACGAAGCAGCTTACGACATTCAATATCAATATCTATACGGCAAAGACCTTCTTGTGGCACCGGTGTATGAAGAAGCGGCAACACATTGGAACGTCTACTTACCCGAGGATGAATGGGTGCACGTATGGACTGGAGAAGAATATCGTGGCGGTTATGCAGAAGTTGAAGCACCGATCGGTAAACCGCCTGTATTTTACAGAAAGAATTCCTCATACAAGGAATTGTTTGAATCATTAACGAACTAGAATAACAGAGGGGACAGGAATCAGTTTGTCCCCCTTATTCTTTTAAGCTTCTGAGAACTTTTATAAATATAAAGGTAGTAATATATTTTAAAAGGTAGTAACCTTTTGTTATACTTATTCAAGATCACTCTTTTCTTTTAAATGATGATTGCCTTTGTTTACTCTTTTAAAGACATCATCGACAAGTTGATTGGAGTGTAAGTGTGAGACTCCTGGGGGATCAGCGGGACAGGTGAGACAACTAAGGGTGTAAAGCGCCGAGGTGGCTCACCGCACGCCCCCCGGAAAGCGAGCAACTGAAACGGAGATCAACCACTTCCAGGAGCAACAAGATATGCAAAAACAGCTTTAAAGATAAAACAATATGAAGGATGTGGACAACTATGCAAACGCCATCAATCGTATATATACCTATTGGCAGAAAAACATTTGACCTAGAAGCTGGAGAGCAATATCGAAATCAAAGCTCTGAATGGTTAAGAAGTAAGTACCATACAGTTTATGAACCAGAAGAAATTCTCACATCTGTAGAAGATTTAGAGCAGTTCCTTGAAACGTTAACAAATAAAAATATTGATTCTATCATCTACCAAAGCGTTACGTTTGCAGATGGTGAGTTTATCGCGAAAGTACTTCAATATCGGAACGAACCTGTTGTTGTATGGTCTGTAAGAGAACCAAGTGTAGGAGGTAGGCTACGACTTAACTCATTAACAGGAGGAAACAGCACGAGTAATGTCCTCATGCATCACCGTCACCCTTTTTCATTCGTACTAGGTAACTCCGACGAAGAACAGCTTCAAAAGCAGCTTTCTCGTCAAATTAGAGTGAATGTTTTGGTTAACAAGCTGAAGCAGCTAAAAATTGGAGTGATCGGAGAACATCCACCTGGTTTCTTTTTCTCAGATACAGACGAAGAACTTCTTCATCAAAAACTAGGTGTCACGATTCAAAAAATGGATCTCCTAAAAGCATTTCAAGAATGTGTAGAGCTGCCAGAGGAAGAGTGGACAGATGCCATTGATCGTGCAGAACAGCAAGTCATTGGATTGAATCGATCTGATGAAACGGTAAAGAAGTTTGCGCAATTTTCCACGTATGTGAAAAAGTATATCGAACAAGAAGATATTGCAGCACTAGCTGTAAGATGCTGGCCAGAATTCTTTAATGAATTAGGAGCAGCTGCGTGTTCGACACTTTCTCAATTTACCGAAGATGGTGTGGTATCTTCCTGTGAGTCAGATATTCACGGTGCGGTTTCGATGTTCATCCTACAAGAACTAAGTGGAGGAAACGCTCCGTATCTCGGGGATCTCGTTCATGTGAACGAACCAAATAATTCAGTTGTTTTCTGGCATTGCGGAGCAGGGGCTTATTCACTCGCAAGTCCGTCAACAGGTGCACTATCAGGCGTACATCCTAACCGTAAAATGGGCTTTACGATGGACTTTGGATTAAAAGCTGGAGAAGTAACGATCTTCAGACTAGGGTATACGCCAGATGGATATCGCCTTCTCGTGATGAAGGGGGAAGCGCTAGATGTTCCGCAGCCGTTTTCAGGAACCTCTGTTGAAGTAAGATTAAACGAAAATGTCTCTGAAACGGTAAATGCTCTTATGGAAAGCGGCTATGAACCTCACTTTGCTGTCGTGTATGCAGATGTAGCTGACGATCTATTGCAGCTAGGAAAGCAGCTTAATATTCCGACTGAGGTGTATGTATAGGAAGGGAGCGAACTTAGATGGCAAAGAGAATAGCAATTGGGCAGGCTGGAGGTCCAACAGCCGTCATCAATGCCAGTTTAGTAGGTTTTGTAGAAACGCTCCAACAAGAAGTAGAGTTATTTGGTATTTATAATGGCTATCAAGGTTTATATGAAAACGACATCGAAAAGCTTGATGCTGAACTTTTAGGATGGATTAAATCACATCGATATGTAAACGGTGCATGCCTCGGTTCAGGACGCTATGAATTTACGAATGAAAAGATTCAAAAATCACTTTTGCATCTGAAAAAACATGAAATTGATACTCTTGTTTTTATTGGCGGAAATGGTACGATGGCAGCTCTTCATAAGCTGGCTGAGGAAGCTCGTCACATTCACTATGATCTTCAAGTCATCGGCATACCGAAGACGGTTGATAATGATCTAGCTGAAACGGACCATGCACCTGGCTTTGGAAGTGCAGCACGTTATGTGGCAACAGCTGTCAGAGATATTAGTAGAGACCTATGTGCCATGCAGAATTTTGAGCAAGTAAGAATACTAGAAACGATGGGGCGTAACTCAGGATGGCTCGCTGCCGCAAGCGGTCTTTTAAGAAGTGGGGAAGAAGATGGGCCGCACTTGATTTATGTTCCGGAACGAATCATTGAACCAGAACAATTTTTAGCAAATGTTAGAGAGGCTGTTCAATCTTTAGGGTATGCCACAATCGTTGTTGCTGAAGGGTGTAAAATAAACTCCTTTTCAGATCAGGTCGAGAAAGCGAATGTTCAAGGCAGGACGATTCTAGGCGGCATTTCTGGCGTGCTTGAGAAAATGGTCAAAACAGAACTTGGTGTGATGGCGAGAGCTGAGATTCTTGGTATGAATCAGCGCAGCTCATCAGCTGTTATTTCTATGCAAGATCAAGTGGAAGCTTTTGAAGTGGGACGAGAAGCTGCAAGACTTGTATTACATGGTGAGACGGGGAGAATGGTTACGATACAACGATCGGCAAATATAGATTATACTTTTAGTATGAATAGCTGTCCTCTGCAAGTTGTTGCGCAGGGTGGGGAACGTTTCCTGCCTGATGCATTTATTGATGACCCGGAAGCCTATTACAAATGGCTCCGACCTCTCGCAGGGGAAGATCTACAGCCTTATCCCACTGTGAGAAAGAGGAGAATATTATATGAAAAGCAATAACACAGCACTTTATCTGCAAGTAAAAGATCATTTGATTGAAAAGATACAGCAGCAAATCTGGCGTCCAAACCAACTTATTCCAACTGAACAAGAGCTTATGAAGCAATTCGGTGTGAGCCGCACGACCATTCGACAAGCGATTAATATGTTAGTGGCTGATGGCCTTTTAGAGAAACAACAAGGAAAAGGGACGGTTGTGAAGCCGCAACAGCTTGTTGGCTCATTAAAAAGATTAAAAGGATTTGCAGAAGAAGTTATGGAGAAAGGACAAGTTCCTCACTCTAAAGTTCTCCGTGCAGAATTTATTGATACGCTTTTCTTTGAAAAAACAAAGCTTGGATTAAATGAAGATGAAAAAGTCCTTATCATTGAACGCATCCGATTTGCAGATGATGTCCCGATCGCATTAGAGCGATCATGCTGGCCAGAAGCGATCGGAAAGTTACTGATGAAACACGATCTGGATACGGCTAAGTTTTATTCCATTCTTGAAGAAGACAATATTTTGTTAAAACGTGCGGATGAAAAGATTTCTGCTATAAATTCTACGATTTCTGAAGCAGATCTTCTTGGAATTCGTGCAGGAGAAGCGCTTTTAGAGATGACTAGACTGAGTTATGGACTGAACGACAAGCCAATCGAGTATACAAAAACAAGGTATAGAAGTGATCAATACCACTATGACATTGAATTAAGACGTTAATTAAAAACATTCGGAGGTATTACAATGGGATATATTTCAGGAAAAGAACTGCTTGCTCATGCTTACGAGAACCAATATGCTGTTGGGGCATTCAGTGCACATAACGCAGAAACTATTCTAGCTATCTTAGAAGCTGCTGAACAAGAACAAGCACCAATTATGATTCAAGTTGGGCAAAAGGTTATCAATACGATTGGACTTGAACCGATGAAGGCAATGATTGATGTTTTCATGAAAAACATATCTGTTCCAGTTTGTATCCATCTGGATCACAGCAGGGAATATGAACAAACAATGAAGGCTATTCAGCTAGGTTTTCAATCCGTTATGTTTGATGGCTCTGCTCTTTCGTTTGAAGAGAATACGTTCATAACGAGAAAAGTAGTAGACGCTTCACGTGCTCTTGGAATTGGTTCTGAAGGTGAGATCGGTAAGATTGGCGGAACGGAAGATGACATAACGGTTGCTGAAGAAGATGCAATGATTACAGCAACTGAAGAAGCTGTGGCGTTTGTTGAAGCAACAGATGTAGATTATCTTGCCGTCTCAATCGGTACAGCGCACGGTATCTATAAGAATCCTCCAAAACTGGCATTTGAACGATTAAAAGAAATCTCAGCAGCGGTTAACCGTCCGATCGTTCTTCATGGTGGTTCTGATGTGCCAGATGAGCAGATTACAAAAGCCGTTTCGTTAGGTATTGCAAAAATCAATGTGGATACAGAACTCAGACAATCATTCACAAAAGGCATGCAGGAAGTTCTTGAAGAAAATCCTGAAGAATTTCATCTAGCTGTTTCCCTTGGCAGAGGCCGTGAAATTATGCAGAAAAAAGTTCAGGAAAAAATACGTCTATTCGGAAGTGCAGGAAAAGCGAGTGAATTCACAACGTGTGAAAAGGTCGTAACGTTATAAAATAGGGAGTGATGATTTGTGGCGGTAAATACAACGTATCAAACGTACGGACTATGGATTAACGGTGTTTGGAGAGAGAAAACAAAGGGTTTAGAAGTTCTCAATAAATATACGCAGAATGTAGAAGCTACTGTTGCGCGCTCTGAAAAAAAGGATGTAGATGAAGCGGTAGAAGGAGCAAAAGAAGCTTATAAAGAAACCTTCTCGGCATACGACCGTTATCTTGTGCTTACAAATGCTGCACGATTATTATTGGAGAAAAAAGAAGAGTTTGCTAGAGTGTTAGTCGCTGAAGTAGGTAAGCCGATCCGTGATTCAAGAGTAGAAGTAGAACGAGCTGCACAAACACTTGAAATCTCAGCTGAAGAAGCAAAGCGGATTCACGGTGAAGGGGTACCTGTAGAATCAGCACCAGGTTCTGAAAATCGAATGGGTTTTACACTACGAGTACCAGTTGGTGTTATTGCAGCAATTACACCATTTAATGTGCCGTTGAACCTCGTTTGTCATAAGATTGGTCCAGCGTTGGCAGCAGGGAATGCGGTCGTGCTGAAGCCCGCTGAAGTTACCCCATTGTGTGCCCTTATGTTAGCAGAGGTATTTAAGGAAGCTGGCTTGCCTGATGGCAGACTTCAAGTCATTACAGGTGATGGTGCAGAAGTGGGGAGCTGGCTGCTAGAAAATCAAGATGTTAAGATGTTTACTTTTACCGGAAGTCCAAGAGTCGGTGAAATCATCAGACAAAAGGCAGGTCTTCGTAAAGTATCACTTGAGTTAGGAAATAACTCTGCAACGATCGTTCATAAAGATGCTGATCTTGATAAGGCAGCAGCACTCATTGCAAACAAAAGTTTTAATAATGCAGGTCAAGTATGTATTTCTGTTCAGCGTGTATATGTTCATCAAGATGTGAAAACACCATTTATCCAATTATTAAAAGATAAAACAGAGCAGCTGCAATCCGGTAATCCATTGGACGAAACTACCGATATCGGCCCAATGATCCGACAGGCTGAAGCTGTGCGTGTTGAAGAGTGGGTGAACGAAGCAGTGGCTGACGGAGCAACTCTTGTAACGGGTGGTAGACGGAATGGAGCTTTCTACGAGCCTACTATACTCTCAGATGTTAAAAGAGACATGAAAGTTTGCAAACAAGAAGTGTTTGGTCCTGTTGTTGGGATAGACACATATGCTACGATAGATGAAGTGATCGACCAAGTGAATGACTCGGAATATGGATTGCAGGCAGGTCTTTTCACAAACGATCTCGCTTTCGCCATGAAAGCGGCGAAAGAGATTGAAGTGGGCGGTCTTATCGTGAACGATGCTTCAGCCTATCGAGTGGATCACATGCCATACGGTGGCGTAAAGAAGAGCGGGACAGGAAAAGAGGGCCCGCGCTATGCGATTGAAGAGATGACTGAAGAAAGAATCATTGTTTTGAATTTGTAGCGAGAAAAAAGTGCTGATCTCTCCTGGTCAGCCTTTTTCCTTTGTAGTTAATAGAAAGAAGGGGTAAGACATGATAGAGCTGCTGAGCATCATTCTTCCGGTATTTGCGATCTTTAGTATTGGATTTATCGGTCAAAAAACGTTAGGTTTCGAAACACAAACACTTTCCAAGATGGCACTTTATCTGATGTCTCCTTTTCTCGTATTTCGGACATTTTATGAAACTACTTTTACGAAAACGTATGGATATATGCTCATCTATACGCTCATTTTATGTTTTACGTTAATCGGTCTGGTGTACGTGATCAGTTATTTTAAAAGATACAATATGAGGGAAACATGCGGTGTTATTTTAGCTTCTGCTTTTATGAATAATGGAAACTATGGTACGCCAGTCGCGCTGTTCGCGTTTGGTGCAGCAGGATTAGATTATGCGGTTGTTCTCATGGTCATTCAGCAGTTAGTCATGTGTACGGTGGGGGTTTATTATGCAGCAAAAGGGAGTCCTGAAAACGACGGAATCTCTTCAGCATTAAGAGCTGTAAGACGCATGCCTATCGTCTATGGAGCCATTGCGGGTGTCATCTTCCAACAGTTACAAATACCAATAAAAGGCTCTATGTCAGAAGCTCTTGACCTTGTAGCGAACTCTGCGATACCGACGATCATGATCATACTTGGTATGCAGCTAGCAAAGATATCATTGCGCCACGTACAAGTGGAGAAGTTAACGTATTCGTTGCTACTAAAATTAGCGGTGTCACCTCTGATCGCATTTTGTATCACGTTGATACTTCCTGTAGATGATAGGCTCGCAGCGATCATGATTCTGATGGCCGCGATGCCATCAGCGGCAAACACGACGATGTATGCGTTACAGTTTGGAACAGAGCCCGATTTTGTTTCGAGCGCAACGTTAGTGAGTACACTTTTTTCACTAATTACGCTGCCTATTTTGCTTGCTGTTCTTATGTAAAAAAACTCACAAAAACGTGTGAGTTTTTTTCTTTGTATCCTATTGTTTATCTAACCACTTGATCATCTCATCAGCAATCAAATCTTGCTGTGTTTTAGCAGAGATGTTTGCTGGATTATCTCCTTTTTGCTCTCCGTACATGCCAAATTGAGCATGATTTCCACCTTTAATTTCAAAAGTGACAGTCTTACGGGACAACAAATGCTTTGTTTGCTCAATCTTATCTCTAGTTGTCAGTCCATCTTTTCCTGCATAAATCGATAAAATAGGTGTGTCTTTGTTTGAAAAGTCATCTCCCCCTGCAGGAAAAGAGGCGAGCAGAATAACACCTTTGATCAGATCGGGATTTTCATGTGCGAATGTAGCAGCACTAACACCTCCTAAAGAGTGTCCGCCAATAAACCATTTCTGAATCGATGAATTACGTTTGATCCATTCTTCAGCTTTATTCGTTTCAAGCATGGCCAAGTTAAAGTTAAACTTTGGGATCCCAACGGTATAGCCAGCTTCTGATAATGATTTTCCAAGATAGCTGTAAGCTTCTGGCTCAACTTTTGCACCGGGATACAAGACAATGCCTACTTCTTTATCAATCCCACTGGGCTTAAACGTCAGCCAATCGCCTTCATGCTCGAAATCACCAACACTTTTCAACAGTTCTTCCGTAGGTTCATATGTCTGTTGCGTCCAAACAAAAAATCCAATCAAGCCACAAATGAATAAGATGGCAATAGTAAGTAAAACGCTCTTGATTATCCGTTTCATATTAAGCACCTTTCAATTTGCGGTCTTGATGAATCTTTGTTGCAACGAGTGTGCTTATTAAAAACAATTCAAACCCGTTCGTAATTGCAGCACTTTCCACTGGAAGGGGAACTGCACTTCCAACCGTCATGACAACTGAACCCATGAGCATCCACTTCCATCCTGTTTTTTTCCACAGAATGGCTCCTGCTGTAATTAGTGCGATAGAGACGAATAGAACCATAAGAGGAGGACCTGTTGAAGGTTCTGCCGAAACGTAGCGAAGCAACCCATGCTCTCTTTCTGCTACTATTTTTATGCCATATGTTTCAGTCATGATTTCCATAATGACAAGGGCGAGCATATAGAGAAGAGCTCCTATGTATACAACTTTTCGCTTTGCGAACGCGATCCCAGCTCTGTCTAAAACACTCCATGAAAAAAGGACGAGGATAGGGGTAAAGAAAGCGTGGAACCAAAAACGTAAATAACTTAAGTTCTCTAAAAGAGGACCTTCTCCTAAATACTTTCCTATAGCGATCAGACCGTTATCATACACAAGTCCGAACAATACGAGACTAATGATCGAAGAAGCATCCCGTGTCTTACTAAAAATCATAAAAAATAGAAGCAGAACGAGGTAGGCTGCTGTATAGATAAAGTACAATATGGTATCCATATCATTCCTCCTTTGATGTATACTCTAAGAATTACCTTATGTCCATCAACTAAAACGTAATGAGTACATCATAGGATAAGATGAAGGAGATCAACAACCTTCATCCTCATTTATTTTATTTTTTGAAGTAGAGCGAGGTTCTTTTTTCCACAGAGGCATTCCTCTTTTTTGTAACAGCTTATAAACCGTGATGTAGGTGAAAGGGAATAAAAAGGACAGCACTGTAAAAAAGATAAATCGCCATGTAAGAATACGAGTTAATAATTCATTGGTTTCAAACATATTTATCTCAGACCTCCTGCTGAACTGATCGTTGAGTGAATCTCTGTATCTATTTTCACTTGACTGAAGTGATTTCTACCTGTTTCCCAGTTGTTTTTTAGTTTGAACCAAGTCTTATGATGGTGCTTCTCCATATAAACACCAAGACCAAGAATATCGGTTTTATATTGGGTCTGAAGTTTCTGAATGAATTGTTCAGTTTTTGCAGCAATCTGCTTCTCTACATCTTCTTTTACGCGATCTGCTGATATCGTTCGTGTATCCATCTGTTTATTGACTTCCTGAATCTCTCCCTCTAAGTTGACCGTTATCTTAAATGTAAGCTGTCCGTTTTCCGAAGATTCACGTGTGATTTTGCTTTTTGATTTATTAACCTTATAGATATAAAGGTTATCCTTAAGTTTGATCAGAAGCATGCCTTTTTGAAATTCCCCTTTTAGTATGTTTAAAGCCTCTGTATCTTTTTCGTTTAGTATTTGCGTTAATTTGCTTGATTCTCCTTTAATAATGGCTGCCCCACCAAGCTTAATTTCCTCTTTGTTTTTATAATGCAAGACAGGTAAGACGAATGATCGATGCGCTAAAAAATCTTCTTGCAGATCTCCTAGCCGCATAATATTTGCCGTGCGTGAATGATTTTGTGTATTTGCTGACAAGGTGTCGATATAGAGTGATGGCAGTTTTTCGTTGTTCTCAACGTCAAGAAAGTCCTTCGTTTCCCCTTTTGTAATAAAGACACGAACACTTCGCCTTATATCTTCGTGTCTGACAAAAAAATCTAACAAACGTTCCATTCTTTGAGGCTGTTTGGCTACCTGATCAGAAACTAAAATAATCTGGTTATGCGCAAAGTAAAGTTCTTTGTTTGAGAATTGAGCAATATTGGAAATTTGTTCTGATATATCATGACCTTTCCCTTCAAAATTTTGGTATGCTTTTTCGTTTGTTACCTCTGGTTTCAATGCTCGTGGAACAGCCACTTGAAACGTACCGTTTATCACTGGCAGACTAGCATCTGCTTGCGATTTACCGTGATCGATTCCAACTCCAATCACAAAAGCTTTTTTCTCGATTTCTCGTGCTCCGCATCCTTGCAGTAGGCAAGAAAGGAGGAGAATCACCATGATATAACAATGTTTTTTCATTTCTTCACTCCTCGAATCTTAGCAATAACATAGAGAGGGACTGGGACGATGGCAATTAAGGCTAAGCTCAATCGTCCGATGAAAGTTCCCATTGCCTCCATTCCTTCCATCCCAATTGGAACCATGGAAACAAAGAAAATGATCGGAGAGAGAATCACGATAAGGTTTTCTTTTTTTGCCTTTTTAAATAGAGATTCTAACACGATGAGTGAAGAATCAATAGACATCGATGTTGTATTGAAGATCGTCATGATCCATATTGTAAAATAGACGGATTCAAACCTTTCAAAGAAACCACCAGGAAGTTCAATTTCTTTCCCTAACTCTATGGTTGGATTTTCTAGAAAATCAGTACCTAGGTTTGAAAAGACAGCCACACATGAAACAAATACCATCGTATAGATAATGATGGAGATGAAAACCCCTTTCACTGCGGCAGAAGATGCTTTTTCAGGTTCATTCACGAGGTAAGAATAGCTTAAAATAATGGAGATGCCAGTGAACGAAAAGAAAATATTGATCATCCCAGAGCCATACCCTTTTAAATCTGTTGTAAGTAAAGGATAAAAGTTATCAAGGTGCATAATTCTTATATTTAAGACGACCAATAAAAGTGAAACGATTAATACCACAGGCAAAAACATCGAATTGATACGGATAAGTGCTGTACGTGAACCAAAAAGCGCATAAAGTGTGACTAGCAGAAAGAGTAGACTTAAGCTGTCGGAACTCGTGTTAGGCAAAAGGTATTTTTTCGTGATTTCTGCGATTGCTCGTATTTCATAAGCTGCTAGTAGAGCAAAAAATGATCCATAAATAATGATTAAGAGAAAGGCAATCGGCTTCGGAATAATGGCCTGTAAAATTTCATAGATGCCTTTACCAGGATACATTCGAACGAACTGCCCCATGACCCATACGATAGCCAGCACAATGGCTCCCATCAGTAGAATACTGATTACTCCGTCGATGCTGTTCGTTACGGTCGTGATATGTCGAGGAAGGTTGAAGATACCTACTCCAATGACCATAGAAGCAACTGCGTACATTAATTCTTTAGCACTGATAGAACGATCGGTGTACTTCACTTTGTTCACAGGTTATTCCTCTTTCTCTGAACGGACTTCATCTATTGGGTCTAAGAAAACAGGTCTCTTTTTAATAAAGGCAATCGGTAAGCGTACGAATAGTTCTTTCCAATCGTTAATAAAGATTGGCGCAAGGGGAGCGGCGTAAGGTATACCTAGGCTTGTCAAGTTCACAATGTGTATGACGAGTACTATAAAAGCAAGTGAAATTCCATAAAGGCCCATCATGCCTGCAGCAAAGATAAAGCTGAACAAAAGAATCCTATAGGTCACCCCCATGCTATAGACGGGTAGCGTAAAGGAAGCGATGGCTGTTATAGCAATTACGATGACCATTACGGTACTAACGATCCCAGCTTGAACGGCAGCCTCACCAATAACAATTCCTCCAACGATTCCAATCGTTTGACCGATCGGCTTCGGGAGCCGCAATCCCGCTTCCCTAAGAAGTTCCATCGTGATCGCCATCATAAGAGCTTCAACAAAAGCAGGAAAAGGTACTCCTTCACGCGATGCAGCTATGGAAAAAGCAAGGCGAGATGGTATCAAGCCTTGGTGAAACGAAACGAGTGCAATATAAAAGGAAGGAAGAAATAATGAGATAAAAACAGCGAATGCACGCAGCATGCGCAGCAACGATCCGATATGCCATCGCTCATAATAATCTTCAGGTGACTGAACCGTATCGAGTATTGAAATGGGTGCGATCAATGCGTTTGCAGTTTGGTCAGGAATAATAGCTAACCTTCCTTGTAATAGAGAGAGTGACACCTTATCTGGACGCTCTGTGCTAATAAACTGTGGGAACGGTGACATAAAGTTGTCTTCTATCGATTGCTCAATTATGCCTGAATCAATTGGTGCATCGATGCTTATATGATTCAAACGGTGCCTTGCCTCCTCTACGATGGCAGGATTGATCACGTCCGCAATATATAATAATGCTACTTTTTTCTTGCCTCGTTCACCGATTACAAAGGTCTCTATCTTCAAGTTCTCATCTGTAATTTGTTTACGAATCATCGCAATATTGACCCCGATCTCTTCAGTGAAACTAACTTTAGGTCCTCTGATAAGAGATTCGGTTTGAGGTTCTTCGATAGCCCGAACTTTGCCGCCATGCGTATCAACACTAAATCCTTCGTTTATAAAATCCATTAAGATAATGGTTTTTCCGTTTAATAGATGGTTGATTAAATCATCGAATTTATATATTTTTGCGGTTTGAGCAGTCAAGTAAATATCAGCATACATCTGTTCAAATAAGGATGCATCCACGGGTGGAGCGTATTTTATATATTTGATGGTTTTTAAGATATTCTGGAGTTTATCAGAATCGACTAAATCTGCTAGATATAGAATAATGAACGGTTCGCCTCGGATCTCGTAACGTAATACTTTTAAATCAGGTGTTGGACCAAGTGTGCGTTCAATCTGTTGTAGATTGCTAGAGAGATCATCTTCCAATAATGAGGACTGGTCGGTTTTTGGATTTTTTTCATTTGTCAAACACAAGACCTCCCTCTTTTTCTACTAGGTATGTCCATTGAATGAGTGGTTTATTCCTTTGATCGGGAAGAAGAGGAAATACGTTATGGAGGATAAAAAAAGAAGCCCCTACGTGCATAGGGAGCTTCTGTGTCTCATGTTTTCATATAATTTCTTTCATGAATAGAATTTAAAGACCAAACAAGGGAAGTCAGCCTATTACTAAGTATGCATTAAGAAAAGGTTAGCGGTCTTTAACTATTTCTAAATTTACATCAAAACAAAGAACAACTATGATGAATGCATATCCATTTATTTGGAAGTAGTTTCTAGATAGAAAGGGAAATCATTCATGGATGTTGATCTGAATATATTATTGCAAGAAATTAAAATCTGTCGTCAAGAAATGTATGATCTAAAACCAAGTTCCAATGATTTTTCAGATGCTGATCTCGTCAAACAGAGTCAGAAGCTGGACAAACTGATCTATCTTTATCAAAAAAGTATATTGAAAGATTCATCTGTTAAGTAAATTACAACTACTGATCTAAAAGATACTTCACTTTTTCTTTAAATTCTTTTGCTTCTTCAGACATGCCTTTTGTTAGCGGATATAAGGTCCAGAAATCTTGATAGATTAAATCAGGCTGCTTGAACGGGATCATGGCTAGATTGCCATTCTTTACATCCGCATTGTTTTTGAAGGTAAAGTTGAATACAAAGGAAAAAGCATGTCCATCCAAGATAGCAGAACGCATGACTTCAATATTATTCGATGAGAATAAAATCTGTTCGTTCTTTACGTATTTATCATTAAATGTTATACCTCCTTTAGAATTGTAAATCACCAGTTTTTCATCGCTTAACTCATCTGGCGTAAGAAAGTCTTTGTAATACAGCGAGGATTTCTTGCCTGCACAAACGCATACATATCCCGTATACAATAATTCATAGTCCACTCCTTTTTCATGCTGAAGGTTGGATACTTCATAATCTGTAAAAGGACTTAAACCAATATCAATATGTCCGTTCTTCATTTCCTCTAATATATGATCTTGATCGATCTCCCGAATCATGACGTTCGTTTCAGGAAATTGTTCATGAAATAACAAGAAGGCATCATACACGATGTACATCAGAGCGGGTGCGCATCCAACCTTTAACACATGCTTTTTGGCATGTTGTTTATCAGCTAACTCTTCATGAAGCTCTTGCATCTTTTTAAGAATCTCATAGGCTTTGGATACAATAAACTTTCCATCAGTAGTTGGAATAGTACCTTGTCTAGATCGGGTGAAAATAGTAACGCCAAACTCTTTTTCGAGTTGTGTGATCGATTGCGATATCGCTGAAGGAGATAGGTGAAGTTTGTCTGCCGCCTTCGTAATTGAACTTTCTTTGGCCACTTCTACAATATATTTCATTTGTTCTAAGTTCATCGTTATCTCCTTTATTTAAGCTATGGTTAACTAAGTTAATTTTATTTAATTTTATCTTAAAGTTGGCTGAAAGAAAACTATATCTGAAGTGAACAGTACCCTCAGCATAATTTTTTTTTATTTAAAAGAGTACTAGATAACTTAATACCTAAAATATTTTCTTAGATAAGTAAAATAATGTTTTAAACCATCTCATTCGGGTATCCAAAGAGTGTTGTCCATATCTTGCCAAAATAAGTGAAAACAGCATGTAATTCAATAGAAAGGGTAGATGCATTATGAACCTTTCAAAAGGTGAATTGAATGGACACACTTTTTTAGCAAAACTCATTACTCAATATGCCCACATTCATAGAAAATCAATTGGTCCCGCTGCGGAACAATATATTGAGCAGCTTGGTCTTCGTACCGGCGAATGGATGGAGAGATTCTATGATGATCAATTGGATTGGACGGTTGATCAATACGTTCAAGTTATCGTGGATTTAAAAAATTCAATCGGCGGGCATTTTGAGATTGTCAGTGTAAAGCCTGACCATGTAATAGTTCGTGCAAAAGAGTGTCCTTTCGGGGAATTTGTTAAGGATGCACCGCACTTATGCAAAATGACATCCAGTATTCTTGGAGGAATAGCAGCACGAAGATTTGGTTATGGAAAAGTTACGTTACGTCAAAGAATTGCTCTAGGAAGTCCAACTTGTGAAGTAGCCATATACTTTCAGCCGGATGAGAGAGAACAAGGAGATATCTATCAAGACCTCCCAGTTACACCTGAAAACGGTGATCCTTTTTCTTGGGAAGAAGAGACCATCGGTATGCTTAATAATGAGCTGAAAAAATGCGATGAAATGGTAGAGTCACTTCTACAAGAATTAGAAGAATTAAAAAGTGGCAACTCCTAAAAACGATTAAAACAGACCCTGAATCAGAGTCTGTTCTTTTTGTTGGGGTTATTTTTTTTATCCAATTTTCCATATCCAAAGTCAGCCAGTGCTTGAAGCAGGTTTCCTTTTAATGTGATTTCATCAAAATTTAGATTCAAGCTCACAGATGTTTGTGCAATCTCGGGACTTAAACCAGTTAGTGTTGTTTTAACCCCTAAAAGTTTTAATGTAGAAACAAGTTGGAAAAGACGGTGAGCGACCATCGTATCAATATAACTCACACCTGATAGATCGATAACTAGAGAAGTAATCTCATGATCTAAGCACTGTTGCAGCGTAGCTTCGAGTAAGAGCTTTGCACGGTTCGTATCAATATCACCGACGACGGGCAGAACAGCGACTCCAGGAAAGAGAGGGACTACAGGAACAGACAGTTCTTGAAGAGATAGGTGGAACTGTTCACTCATATCTCTGTAACTTTTTACATATGACTTACTGAATGCTTGTACCGCGTAATCAATAATCGGATTGATCGTCATTGAAATATGCAATACGGAATCCAAAGACATGGATTGCAGCGATCCTTCTTCTTTTATAAAATCCCAAATCACTTCTCGATAGAAAGAGGTACTCTCAAGTGTCGTATCGAGCGGCTGGCCAGAATGAACAGCAAGCATGCCGATATTCTCTCCCCATTCGAAAATCGTTTTCTTTGAATCCGATACCTTTCCAGATACAGCATCACCGATTAACCGAATGAACGAAATGGATTGTTGAAGTTCTTCATACTCATTCATAGGTGGATTTTGTTGAAGTGAAACATAAACGTTACTATTTTGTATGTTAGTTATGATCTTCTCTGCAATTTGAGGAGCATTTTCAGCAATTCGTGTTCCGATTTCAATCTGATCTTGTTTCTGCTTCAAGTGAAGATCCATTTTTAACTCCTAATTATTTAAGACGTTAAATGTATTTTAACAAAAATAATTAACACATGTTTGAATTTACTGAAAAATTTTTATAACTATGAAATGTTTAAGATGAAGTGAGGTGGAGGGTATAAAAAAAACAGGCCCCTCTTGCAAGAGTCCTGTTTATCTATTGGGTTATTATGCTTTACGTACGTTAGTAGCTTGAGGTCCGCGTTGTCCTTGTTCAACTTCGAACGTTACGTCTTGACCTTCGTCTAAAGATTTGAAACCGTCAGCTTGGATAGCTGAGAAGTGTACGAATACATCGTCTCCACCTTCGCGCTCGATGAATCCGAAACCTTTTTCTGCGTTAAACCATTTAACTTTACCTTGTTCCATTTTTGTTGCCTCCTGTCGTGCCAAACCGCACAATAATACTATCTCTGCTCAAAAATATCAAGATAATAGGTTTACCTGTACAATCGAACAAAAATAATTCTTATTTATCGTAACATTTTACTAACCAATAAACAAGTGCAACAAGAAAAAGGAAATGATTAAATATTCGGTATGATCATAAAAAGCCGTGGAATCAAGGATTAGCGAAGTACGATGAGATGAAATTTGGTAATAATGGTCTATTTAAAAGATCAAATAGTGATTATGAACTAATCTTTTGCTTTGTTAAAGAAGTATCAGTTAATAAGTGGTTCTGGTTTTAACTTCCTTTTATTCGTGGTACATTGATAAAAATACTAAAACAAATGATGTGATGATATGAAAGAAAGTAATGGAATCACTGATCGTTTGCATCGTCCGCTGCAGGACTTGCGGATTTCGGTAACCGATCAATGCAATTTTCGGTGTACTTATTGTATGCCTAAAGAAATCTTCGGACCAGACTACCCATTTCTAACAACAACTGAGCTATTATCGTTTGATGAGATCGTTCGCATTGCTTCACAATTTGCAAAAGCAGGCGTAGAAAAAATTCGAATTACTGGCGGTGAACCTTTACTTCGAAAGAATCTTCCTGACCTGCTAAAACGTCTACGAGCAATAGAAGGAATTCGAGATATTGCCTTAACGACTAATGGCGTGCTTCTTCCAAAGATGGCGGTTTCTTTAAAGCAAGCAGGAATGGACAGAGTAACCGTGAGTTTGGATACGCTTGATAACGATTTGTTCGGCTATATTAACGGACGAGGTGTAGGGGTATCCCCTGTTTTGAAAGGAATAGAAGCTGCACATGAAGCGGGTCTTGCTGTCAAAATAAATATGATGGTCAAAAAGGGAATCAATGACAAAGAAATTCTTCCGATGGCCCGTTATTTTAAAAACACGCCATATGTTTTGCGATTCATTGAATATATGGATGTCGGCACCTCGAACGGTTGGAATTGGGACGATGTAGTTTCAAAGAAAGAGATTTTAAAGATGATTGACTCGGAGATGCCGCTAGGACGAATTGATCGAAAGTATTATGGAGAAGTTGCAAAACGATATCAGTATGCAGATGGTAAAGGTGAGATTGGTATTATCTCTTCAATCAGTGACACATTTTGCTCAACTTGTACGAGAGCAAGATTGTCCGCAGATGGAAAAGTGTACACGTGCCTTTTTACAGGGCGAGGGACTGATCTAAAAGAATTTGTGCGAGCGGGTGCTTCTGACAAGGAAATTTTCAATCGCATTGTTGAAATATGGGGAAATCGTTCTGATCGATATTCAGATGAAAGAAAAGAACAAGGAATAAGTGAAAGAAAAAAAATAGAAATGTCCTATATTGGAGGCTGAGTGAATCAGCCTCTCTTTTATTTTTAGCTAGTTGAAGTTTGTTAATAACTATTTTATAATTACTTACATAAAGTAATTAAAAAATCTGCAAGATTTCTTATGTTCACTATTAAATAGGAAAGAAGGAAGAAATATGACGCCTATTCATGAAAAAACTCATATCGGAAGTGTAACTTTAAAAGTTAGAAATTTGGAGAAGCTTGCTGCATTTTATACAGAAACGATTGGTCTGGAAATCTTATCAAAAGGAGAAACTAGCGTGACATTAACAGCTGATGGGAAAACGCCACTCATTATTTTAGAAGGTAATCCTGTGCTTCATCAGCGACCGATGAAAAGTGCAGGTCTTTATCACTTGGCATTGCTTGTACCAAGTAGAACAGATCTTGCAAATGTTCTTTCCCATTTTATTGAGACAAATACACACTTACTAGGAGCATCTAACCACAGGTTTAGTGAAGCGATCTATCTACAAGATCCTGAGAACAACGGAATTGAAATTTACAGAGATGTTGATCGCGAAGATTGGCGACGAGATGAAAGAGGAAAATTACCTGCTGTCAGCGAACCATTAGACGTACAAAGTCTTTTAGCGGAAAGAGATACAAAGACTTGGAGTCGTCTGCCAGAAAACACGGTTATGGGCCATGTGCATCTGAATGTACTAAATATTGCCGAAGCCGAAACTTTCTACATGAACATATTAGGTTTTGAAGAACAGACAAGGATCGGGGACCATGCTCTATTCATCTCAGCTGGAGGTTATCATCACCATATCGCCGTAAATATTTGGAACGGAAGAGATGGCGATTCAAATCGAGATGATGTTACAGGACTTCTTCATTATGAAATCATCGTTCCATCGCTGTTGGAAGTCAAAAAAGTTTTAAGTGCTCTAGAACGTGAGCAAGTTCCATATCATATAGAGTCGGAAACCATTTTGTTAAAAGACCCTTCAGGCAACGGTATCGTGATTAAAGCCGAACAGCACTAACGTTTACAAACTCTCAGAAACAGGAATATTAAAAGTAAGAAAAAAACGGCAAAGAGGGGGGTTATATGAAAAGAAGTACTTTGGTAAAGATCACTGCAATCTTATTGATTGTTCTGTTTTTATTTGCTCTTAACCATTTTGTCTTTAAAATAACCCCCATGTCTTTGCGTGATTGGGTATTGTCCTTTGGGATGGTCGCTCCAATCGTCTATATCATCGTAAATGTAATCCGGCCTTTTACTCTATTTCCAATCTCTGTTCTTTCACTTGCAGGTGGTTTAGCATTCGGAGTAGTATGGGGAACGATTTATACCGTATTCTCAGCTACAATTGGTGCCATCTTATCGTTCTATATCGCCAAACATCTTGGAGCGAAATGGATCAAACAAAAAACAGATTCACCTTCAAGAATTGAGAAATGGCAAAATCAACTTAAGGAAAAAGGATTTGTTTACATCTTCTTATTGAGAATCATTCCGGTACTGAATTTTGATGTTGTTAGCTATGTGGCTGGAATCTCTAAACTTAAACTCCGCTCCTATATTTTAGCTACGATGCTTGGCGTTTTACCAGGAACACTCGCATACAACTTGTTGGGTGACAGCTTTATTAAAGGAAATGGAACAATCATCGCAATTGCAATCGGGTTAGCGCTATTTGCAGCTTGTATACCCATTCTAATGAAAAACAAACAGATGATTACCAGTCAAATTCACCAGCATAAAGAAGATAACGCATAGCCTTACTCTTACCATTGGGAGTAAGGCTTTTTTGTTTGTTTGTTTTTAACCTTTGAGCACAATACTTGTTCCTTATTAATAATTATTATAAATTAGTATTGACTTCAAAATAGAAGTGAGTATAATAAAGATTGTGAACAACACATGATAATGATATTCATTATCATTTAAATAAAAGGAGTGAAATTTAAAATGGCAGAACGTATGGTAGGAAAACAAGCACCTCGCTTTGAGATGGAAGCGATCATGCCTAATAAAGAAACGAAAAAAGTAAGCTTAGAAAAGAACATGGAAGATGGGAAATGGACGGTTCTTTTCTTCTATCCAATGGATTTCACTTTCGTATGTCCAACTGAAATCACCGCTTTATCAGATAGATATAGTGAATTCGAAGACTTAGATGCGGAAGTAATCGGGGTTTCAACGGATACCGTTCATACGCATTTGGCTTGGATCAACACGAATCGTGAAGATAACGGGCTTGGTGAATTAAACTATCCTCTAGCTGCTGACACGAATCACCGTGTATCACGTGATTATGGAGTTTTGATCGAAGAAGAAGGCGTTGCACTTCGAGGTATGTTCATTATCAATCCAGAAGGTGAGATGATGTATCAAGTTGTTTTCCACAACAATATCGGCCGTGATGCTGATGAGACACTGCGTGTGCTTCAAGCTCTGCAAACTGGCGGACTTTGCCCAGCAAACTGGAAGCCAGGACAAAAGACACTTTAAGAATGCAGTTTTTGAAGGAAGTTGATTTCCGTTCCAGGTTGCTCGCTTTCCGCGGGGCAGGCGGTGAGCCCCTTGCCGCTTCGCGCCCTTAAGGGTCTCACCTGACCGCTTGTCCCGCAGGAGTCTCGCACCTTGCACTCCAATCAACTTGACAATGAAGAGGAAACACCCCTTTTAAATCAGACTTATTTAAAATGTATTCAAACTAACGAACAACTTTTGGAGGGAATAACAGATGAAATTACGTGAACAAATGCCTGAACTTGATGGTGCTACAACTTGGTTGAATGAAGAAGTAACAAAAGAGGAGTTGGTAGGAGAAAAAGCAACCTTGATCCACTTCTGGTCCGTAAGCTGCGGATTGTGTAAAGAATCGATGCCCGACGTTAACGAACTTCGCGATGAATATGAAGATGACCTAAATGTAGTAGCTGTTCACATGCCTCGCTCAGAAAACGATTTAGACATGAGCGTAATCGAACAGATGGCGATCGGGCATGATATTACACAGCCGATCTATGTAGATAGCGAGCATAAATTAACGGATGCATTTGAGAACAAATACGTACCTGCGTACTATGTGTTTGATAAAGAAGGGAAGCTTCGTCACTTCCAAGCTGGAGGAAGCGGAATGGACATGCTTCGCAAGCGCTTGAACCGTGTATTGAACGAAGAAACAAAATAAGGAGATGTTTATATGAATACCATTCAAGAAGTATTAAATCTTCAAGTTGCGAACTGGAATGTATTGTTTGTAAAACTACACAACTATCATTGGTATGTAAAAGGACCTCACTTTTTCACACTTCATGAAAAGTTTGAAGAGCTTTACAACGAAGCAGCAACGAATATTGACGAATTGGCTGAGCGACTGCTCGTTCTAAAAGGAACACCGGTTGCTACGATGAAAGAATATTTAGAGTTGGCAACAGTGGAAGAGGCAAAATCAAATGAATCAGCAGAAGATATGGTTCAAAACGTTATTCGCGATTTCGAACTTCTGATCGCTGAGATTAAAGAAGGAATGGAAGTAACCGAGCGTGAAGGAGATGAAGTAACGCACGATATGTTATTATCCGTTCGTGAAAGTCTTGCTAAACATAATTGGATGCTTCGCGCGTTCGTAAGCTAATATTAGGAAGAGAAAGAGTGACTTCGGTCGCTCTTTTTGTATGTCTAAATAATATATCTAAAAATTATAATTATTCTGCAATTTTAACGAAGCTTATGCTAGAATTTAAGAATGGACCAAATTATTCCAAGAGGAGGACGAAAATGAAAAAGGGGATTGCATTATTTTTTATACTGATTCTTGCCTTTTCACTAGCGGCATGTGGTCAAAAGATTGAGACTCCATCTGAAAAGAAAGAAACGGGTGACAAGAGCGCTTCTTTAAATCTTGATCAGATCAGTATTGTAACAGGTGGGACAGGCGGTACATATTATCCACTAGGTGGAGAGATGGCAAAGATCGTGAAAGACGAGTTAGATGTTGAAGCAAATTCTCAAGCTTCAGGTGCATCTGTTGAAAACATGCAGCTGCTTCAAGATGGTGACGCTGATGTAGCGTTCACACAAACAGATATCGCTAGCTATGCAGTTGAAGGCAAAGAAATGTTTAAAGAAAAAGTTGACCAAGTAACAGGGATCGGGACTTTATATCCTGAAACGATTCAGATCGTTACGTTAAAAGATAGCGGAATTAAGAGTGTTGAAGATTTGAAGGGTAAAAAGGTTTCAGTGGGAGCGCCGGGAAGTGGAACGTTCGCGAATGCTGAACAAATTTTAAAGATTCATGGCATGACAATGGATGACATTGATGCGCAGCATCTATCGTTCGATGAGTCTGCTGAAGGGATTCAAGATAAGAACATTCAAGCGGCATTTATTACAGCAGGAACGCCAACAGGTGCTGTTGAAGCATTATCTGCAACAAATCCTGTGACGATCGTACCAATTGCAGATGACAAGATTAAAGAATTGATTGAAGCTCATCCGTATTACATTGAAGATACCGTTAAGAGTGGTACTTACAAGATTGAAGCTGATGTAAAAACGGTAGCTGTTCTTTCCATGTTAACTGTTCGTAAAGACATGGAGGATGATGCAGTGTACGCAATCACAAAAGCAATCTTTGAAAACACGGATAAGATCAGTCATGCAAAAGGAGAGTTAATCTCAGCAGAGAATGCAGTAGAAGGGATGGGGATTGAATTCCATCCTGGAGCTAAAAAGTATTTTGAAGAAAAAGGAATCTTAAAATAAGAGGTGTCGAACATGGACTAAAAGATTATTTTTAGTCCATGTATTCTTATGAAGAAAATTTTTGGGAGCATCTTGGGTTTAGTGATCTTAACCATTTTTTCAATGGTGCCATTTTTTAAATCTGTAGTGATTACAGACGGAAATTCAGGTGAATCGCTAGCTTTCTTTGATGCAAAAGAAGGCAGTGAATTCAGTATTGAATACATACACTCAATTCATAAAACACCGGTTCGTGAAATCTATCACGTTCATCATGAAGAGATCCTTCAGACGGAGATGAGGTTTCAGGAATTTGGAGTGGGCATGCCATCTGGTCCAGCTGAAGGGGAAGTGTTTACACAAAAAGGTGAGAACTATATTTTATCCAACATGAATAGAACATTTCCTTCATTAGATATTCGAATCGGACAAATTATTGCCAATCATACACTTCTTCTGAATGGGAATAAATATCCCTTTTCAGCTTTCAGTGAAAAAGGGTCTTGGGTTTCAATTAAAGTAGAAAACTTGAACGTATGGCAAAGGTTGATAGGAGGGAAAAAACTTGGATAAAGATAAGAATAAGTATAACGAGCGTGAACAAATATCAGATCAAGCTGTACAAGAACTGATGGAAAAGTATGATCCAGAAGCAGGCTTTCGTAAATTAAAAGGTGCGCTTTATTGGATCACACTCATCGGTTTGGTCAGTTTTTCGTTATTTCAGCTTTATACAGCTATTTTTGGAGTATTGCCGGCACAATTGCAAAGAACGATTCATCTAGGTTTTGCGCTTACGTTAATCTTTTTGTTATTTCCGGCTTCAAAAAAGAAAAAAGAAGGGAAACCTCTTTTTCAAGTCGCTTGGTATGACATGATTTTGGCGGTTCTATCGATAGCTGTAGGATCCTATTGGTACCTGTTCATGGATGATCTTGTAATGAGAGTAGGAAGATTAACGACTCAAGATTTCCTAATAGGTGTTCTCGCGATCATACTCGTTTTAGAAGCAACAAGAAGAGTCGTTGGACTGCCCATCACGATTATTGCAGGTCTATTCCTGCTTTACGCGTATATGGGACCTTATATGCCGGGCTTCTTAGAGCACAAAGGTTTGACGATCGAACGGATCGTACGGACGATGTTCTTTACAACAGAAGGTATTTTAGGAACACCGCTTGCGGTTTCATCCACATATATCTTTTTGTTTCTTTTGTTTGGAGCCTTTCTCGTTAAAACGGGAGTGGGCGAATATTTTAATGACCTATCCATCGTTATCGCAGGAAGAAGAGTTGGGGGACCTGCTAAGGTAGCTATTTTCTCGAGTGCTCTACAAGGAACAATCAGCGGAAGTTCGGTTGCTAACGTTGTAACTTCTGGGGCTTTTACCATTCCGATGATGAAACGATTGGGTTATGATAAAAACTTTGCAGGAGCAGTTGAGGCAGCTTCTTCCACTGGTGGTCAGATCATGCCTCCTGTCATGGGTGCGGCGGCGTTTTTGATGGTTGAGTTTATCGGAGGCGGCATTACCTATTGGGATATTGCCAAAGCTGCAGCGATTCCAGCTATCCTTTATTTCGCGGGAATTTGGATCATGACACATTTCGAAGCAAAACGCATCGGTCTTAGAGGGTTATCGCGTGAAGAGATGCCTGAAACAAAAAGAGTTATTAAACAAGTGTATTTGTTGATTCCGATTGTTGTGGTCATTGTTCTACTAATGAACGGGGTCAGTGTTACAAAATCAGCTTTATGGTCAATCGTAAGTGCGATCGCAGTAGGTATGTTCAATAAGAACACACGCATGGGACCAAAGCTCTTTTTTGAAGCATTAGCCGATGGTGCGAGAACGGCTCTTGGCGTTGCAGCTGCTACAGCAGCGGCAGGTATGATCGTTGGTGTGGTTACGGTAACAGGTGTGGGTCTTAAGATGGCGAACGGTTTGCTAGAGTTATCAGGAGGTTATCTCATTCCGACCCTGATCTTAACGATGATCGCATCGCTTATACTTGGAATGGGGTCTCCGACCACGGCGAACTACGTGATCACATCAACGATCGCGGCACCAGCTATTTTATTGTTTGGTGTTCCAGATCTATCCGCTCACATGTTTGTTTTTTACTTTGGAATCATCGCGGATATTACACCTCCTGTGGCACTTGCGGCCTTTGCTGCAGCTGGGGTTTCAGGCGGTGAACCGATACGAACTGGGATATTATCATCAAAACTGGCCATTGCGGCATTTATTATTCCATACATTTTCGTCATATCACCACAGCTCATGTTAATTGATACAACATGGACAGAAGCGATTTGGGTAATCTCTACAGCATTTGTAGGAATGATTGCGATTGGTGCAGGGATGATCGGCTATTGGATGCGACCTCTTGCTTGGTTAGAAAGAATAGTTGCTGTTGCGATCGGCTTCTTGTTGATCTATCCAGAAGGCATATTTAGTGTAATCGGTCTTGCAGCGTTCGCTCTTATGCTTGGAAGTCAGTATTGGCTTTTGAAGAAAGACAACACACAAGCACCATCATCACCAGCTGTTTAAAAGGTGAAAGCTCAAAGACATCTGTCTTTGAGTTTTTTTTATGGTGCAAAGTTTAAAAAATTCAATGTGGGTAAAAGATTGTAAGGTTATACATCTCGTATTTATGATACAATCAGTAAGTATGCATTTTTGTAGGATACGGATTTGAATATATGTATGTAGGCTGATAGAGATAGGATGGTCAGTTATATATAAAAAGGAGAGATATCCAAATGATTACGGTAACTAACGTTGGTCTTCGCTACGGCGACCGCAAGCTGTTTGAAGACGTTAATATAAAGTTCACACCAGGAAACTGCTACGGTTTAATTGGTGCAAACGGTGCGGGTAAATCAACATTCTTAAAAATTCTTTCTGGTGAGATCGAAGCTCAAACAGGTGACGTTCACATGACTCCAGGCGAACGTCTAGCTGTCTTGAAGCAGAACCACTTTGAGTATGAAGATCAAGAGGTAATGCAGACAGTTATTATGGGCCACGCTCGTCTTTATGAAGTGATGCAAGAGAAAGACGCGATCTATATGAAAGCTGACTTCTCAGACGAAGACGGAATTCGTGCAGCTGAACTGGAAGGTGAGTTTGCTGAACTAAACGGTTGGGAAGCTGAATCTGAAGCAGCGATCCTTCTTAAAGGTCTTGGTATCAAAGAAGATCTTCACACGAAGAAACTAGCAGAATTAACAGGTTCGGAAAAAGTAAAAGTATTGCTTGCTCAAGCTCTTTTCGGTAAGCCAGATGTTCTTCTTCTAGATGAGCCGACGAACAACTTAGACCTTCAAGCGATTCAATGGCTAGAAGATTTCTTGATCAACTTTGAGAACACTGTTATCGTTGTATCCCATGACCGTCACTTCTTAAACAAAGTATGTACGCACATGGCTGACCTTGATTTTGGAAAGATTCAGATCTATGTAGGTAACTACGATTTCTGGTACGAGTCTTCTCAATTAGCGCTTCGTATGGCACAAGATCAAAACAAGAAAAAAGAAGAAAAGATTAAAGAATTACAGGCGTTCGTTGCGCGATTTAGTGCGAACGCATCTAAATCCAAACAAGCGACTTCACGTAAGAAGTTATTAGATAAAATCTCTTTAGATGATATCCGACCTTCTTCTCGTAAATATCCGTATGTGAACTTTGGCATCAACCGTGAGATCGGGAATGACCTTCTTCGTGTTGACGGCCTAACGAAATCGATTGACGGCGTAAAAGTACTTGATAACGTGAGCTTTATCATGAACAAAGATGACAAGGTTGCTTTCGTTGGTAAAGAAGAAATCGCCATCACAACTCTATTTAAAATTTTGATGGGTGAGATGGAAGAGGACAGTGGAACATACAAATGGGGTGTAACAACGTCTCAAGCGTACTTCCCACGCGATAACTCAAAATACTTTGATGGCAGCGAGCAGACACTTGTTGATTGGCTGCGTCAATATTCTCCAGAAGATCAAACGGAGAGCTTCCTTCGCGGATTCCTTGGACGTATGCTTTTCTCAGGTGAAGAAGTAATGAAGAAGCCTTCTGTATTATCTGGAGGTGAGAAAGTACGTTGTATGCTTTCTAAGATGATGCTTAGCGGATCAAACGTATTGATCATGGATGATCCTACGAACCACTTGGATCTAGAGTCCATCACAGCGTTGAACAACGGATTAATCGGCTACAAAGGTTCATTGATGTTCACATCACATGACCATCAGTTCGTAGAAACGATCGCGAACCGTATCATCGAGATCACGCCTAAAGGAATTCTTGATAAGCAAATGTCTTATGATGAGTACCTAGCAAACGACGAGTTGAAGAAGCAACGTCAATTGATGTATCAATAAAATAACAAAAGAGTGTTAAGTCTGAGTTTAGATTTAGCACTCTTTTTTATGTTGCTCTGTTGCTCTTGAATGAAGTTGATCTCCTTTTCAGGTGCGCCGCTTTCCGGGGGCGTGCGGTGAGCCACCTCCGCGCTTTGCGCCATTAGTTGTCTCACCTGTCACGCGGATCCCCCAGGATTCTCACACCTTACACTACAATCAACTTGTCAACGATGCTGATTTGTTAAGTAGACCAGATCAAGTAATATCTATACGTGAAGTGGGGCAAAAATAATGGAACCGTTTACTGAGAAAGTTATTAAAGTTATCAAAAACATACCGAGTGGCTACGTCATGTCTTATGGACAGATTGCCCGCGTAGCTGGTAATCCGCGAAGTGCTAGACAGGTCGTCCGTATCCTTCACTCTATGAGTAAGAAACATGATCTGCCTTGGCATCGTGTAATCAATGGAAAAGGAGAAATCGGCATTCAAGATGAGGAATTATTTTTTACACAAAAATCACGATTAGAACGTGAAGGAGTGCAATTTAAAGGGAAAAATAGAGTGGACATCGAAACTTACAGATATTCGCCAGATTGCGAGGATACTATTTAATCACCAATTGCAGGGAGAATTGACAGATGCTGATGAAAGAGATTCCGGTAATAAAGGTAGCAGAGTTAAGGGATAAAGAAACGATCCATAATCTTATGCAGTTTTATTTTTATGATTTCTCAGAGTATATTGATCTTCAAGTGAACGATAATGGAGTTTTTGGCCAGTATGCTTATCTCGATAGCTATTGGGAAGAAAGTCAGCGTTTTCCTTATCTGATTCAAAAAGAAGACAAGCTAACAGGGTTTGTATTAGTAAGCGAAGTACAGGAGGCCAACAATCCTTACTGGTCGATCTCTGAATTTTTTATCTTGAAAAGATTTAGGCTTGATGGTTTGGGGAAACTGGCCGCGCATCAGGTATTTGAAAAACATAAGGGAGATTGGCAAGTTTCTCAAATAGAAGCGAACAAACCTGCACAGAGGTTTTGGAGAAAAGTGATAGGTGAATACAGCAAGAAACAGTATACAGAGCGGAAGGAAGAGGGACGAGTCATCCAATCGTTCTCCAATAAAATAGTTTAGAAATGATGTGCGATTCTATCAATGGAATCGCTTTTTTTTATTGTGATAAAACGATAGAAAGTTTGACTTTTTTTTAATAGGGCAAAATAGGAGAGGAACTGCTAACATGTTAAGTGGTCCCAAATAACCGTTTTTTTACTTCTGAGGGGATGTACACATGTTTAGATTGAACCTATTAGATAATTATTTAAAGAAATATACAAAAATGTCCGAGAGGGAACTATCACATACCGTTCAATCGAATATGTGGTTTACTCCCGTACTTTACGTTTTGTTTTCTGCACTACTAGTTACGGCGACATTAACAACTGATCTAAAGTACGACTTAGGCAATCAGATGCGTCCTTTTTTTGCAGTTGATTATGATCTTACACGAAATCTAGTAGGGACTCTTACCGCGGCCACTCTAACACTGACCACCTTTACCTTTAACTTGATTCTTGTTGTGTTTACGACGTTTTCTGGACAGTTTTCTCCTCGTATGTTGAAAAACTTTATAGCTAGTAAATCAACACAGCGTGTTCTAGGGATATTTACCTCTAGTTTCATTTATATGTTGTTGAGTTTTTTATTTTTGAACAAAAGAATGGCTGAATACTATTTTGCTGTTCCGTTGGTAGCAGCTATCATTGCAGCCTTTGCGATGGGAACGTTTATCTTTTTTATCAATCATGCTGTCGCTTGGCTTCAAGTGAACCAGATGACGTATGACATGAAGAATGAAGCATTATCTATCGTGAAAAGTGCACTAGAGGATGAAGTGGATCCTTATAAAGTAAATGATTTAACGACCGTGAACAGTGAAATATGTGAAGAAAGCGGTAATGCGATTAAAGCTCGTAAATCGGGATTTATCCAATTGGTGGATTTCATCTCAATCATGAAAGAAGCAGAACGAGATGATATCGTCATACGTTTGGAGTATGCGATCGGAAGTTATGTGTATGCTACAACACCTTTTATTACTTATTGGAAAAAAGGTGAGAATGAAATTGACGAAGAAAAATATTTGTCACTCATTAGTATTGGAAGAAGGCAAACGGAAGTACAAGATATTGAATTTAGTATCAATAAGCTTGTAGAAGTTGCAATCAGATCTCTAGGAAATAATGATCCAAAAACAGCTATTAACTCTATTTATCAATTAGGTGAAGTTCTTACTACGATTTCACGAGGATCCATATTCTCAAAGTATCTGGTAGATAAACAGAATAATCTGCGCGTCGTATTGCAAGAACGAGATTTTAGCCATTATTTATATAACGCTTTTGGGTATATTCGTCACTATGCAAAAGATAACGTGATCGTGTGTACGGAGATCTTGAAAGTTCTGGATTTGATGGCAAAATCCTTAAATAAGCGGGATTATAACGCAGTCTGGGAATTTGGGGTACTAACTGCTAGCGGGTTAGAGAATCATTTCTTATTCGCTCTGGATTATCAACAATTTCACAGAGCTCTGCAAAATCTTTCTGTAACGACCAAACATGAAAAAGAATATGAAGAGTTCTTGTTTAAAAGTAAACAACCTTAAACGAAAAAAGCCCGGTATAAGTACCGAGCTTTTTTTAAATGGAGCGCAATGCTTTTTGAACGTCAGTAGCCGAATGAAATGGCTCGTCAAGTTGGAGCATTTTCCGAAGAATTGATTTAAAAGGAAGTGATATTTCTAATTCCTCTTCCCAGCTCAACTCTTTTTTTGACTGAGGCACGTAAGAAGAATATAGCAGAAAGAGTGCAAAATGACCGAGAGCAAACAAGTCGCTTTCCACTTTAACAGCCCGCATCCGAAGTTTCTCAGGATGATCATTCGAATCTTCAACCTCTTGGTGTTTGTCTGATAAATAACAAGCAAGTCCAAAATCAATCACGATCAATTTGTTATCACGTTGTATGATATTTGGAATACGAAGATCTCGATGTATGATTCCTTTCTCGTGAAAGTGCTCGGTAATGTTTAGAAGCTCTAGCAGAATCGCGATCGTTTCTTTTTCGTTATACGTTTGATTGTCACGAAAAATTAGATTTTCGAATGTTTGACCCTTAATCCACTCCATAGCAATAAAGTGACCTTGTTCATCTTGAAAGGTATTCAATAGCTTCGGAACGGGGTGTTGGTGCAGCGCTTCTAAGATCTGAGACTCTCTTTGGAAAGAGAGAAGCCCAGCTGTGGTTTTGGCTTTTGTGTTCCTCAGCTGTTTTAAGACGATGATCGCTTCTGTTTGCCGATCGAGTGCTAAATACGTAATGCCATAGCTACCCATTCCAAGAACTTCTTGAATGTGATATCGCTCATGAATGAGATGCCCAGCTTTAAAAGGTCTGTCCCATAAAGTTCTTTGCAGACCTTTCCAAAGTTCAGTTATCATGTTGGTTTTATCTTAACGCAGATTAGGAGCTGAAAAAGCTGCTTCTCTTTTTCTTTTTATAATGCTTGTGCCCATATCCACCATAATGCTTTTTGCCAAAATCACTGCTGCTGTATTTCTTGTAGCTTTTCTTATATTTGTAGCCAGAGCTGCTGTACCTTTTATGGCTGCTGTGTCCCAATAGTGATTTTAATAGTTTCTTTAACATGAAAAATCATCTCCTTTGAAGATACTTGTTAAATCTTATTCGTCCTTTTCAAGCATTATCCTACTGTACGTGCTTTTAAACAGAAAGTTTCAAAGTGGAGAGGGTCTGACCCCAAACAATTTATTCCCCGTAACAATTTCCTTGTTTTTGCCTAGGGAGTTTTGTTAAATTTAGAGAGGTATAATAGAACGTTTACAAAAGTTATGTTTTTGGTGTTCAAGGAGAGGGGTTCTTCGTTTCATGTCGGAGTATATTGTCGCAGCTTTATTGCCGTTTGGTCTACAGCTGCTATTTAATAGAGTGTTGTTTACTAAGTACTTACCTTTAGCAATTACTGTTGTTATCTTAATTTTTGGTTTAGATGGTTTGAATCAACCGTTGCCTCTCCAAATCGTGGCCGTAATTTCTACGATCGTAGGCTTCTTACTGGGACTTAAAATTTATAACAAACAAAAAAGAAAAGTAAGATAAAAAAAGACGTCACCTTCACGAGGTAGACGTCTTTCTTTTTGTATGTGTGATCGTCTCTTTTAAGAAAAGTACGAGCATGGATAGCACATATAGCGTAATGATACCTAGACCAGCTTTATCAAGATGAACGAGCTTCAGTACTACTGAGCTTAAGATCGTGATGTATAGAGCACCTAGATATTTTTGAATCTGTTCACTGGAATAGATGGTTGTGAGCTTTGCTCCTAGTTGAGTCCCGACCAACGCACCTAAAATAAGCAGGAGGCCAAGTTTATAATCGATCTGTACACTTGATGCGTACGTTAAGAAACCAGCACTTACAATGAAAAACACACTGACCAAGCTCGTCCCAACCGCTTTTCTAGAAGGAAACTTCATCAAAGAGATGAGCATGGGAACCATGACAAATCCCCCGCCAACACCGAGTGTCGTAGAAATGAACCCTCCTGTAAATCCAATAAAGACTGCTTTTGGCCAAGAAAAGTGAATCTCTGTAGTGCTTTGCGTATCATTCTTGCGTTTTGTTTGCTTATAAAGCAGGGAAAGAGCAAAGTAGGCAAGAAGAACAATATAAAATATAGGAATGATCGTTTCGTCATAACCCATCTTCTCTAACCAAACGACAAGTGGGTGAGCGACTTGAGTTGCTCCAATCCCGACAATTCCTAAAACAGCAGCGGGTTTCCATAGAATGTTCTTAAATCTCAGATGTGCAGCAACTCCTGAAACACTTGTCCCGATTGAGTACATGAGACTCGTTCCAATCGCAGACAAAGGCGGAATGCCGAAAAGAATCAGGACGGGTGTTAGAATAAAGCCGCCACCAATTCCAAAAATTCCTGAAAAGATACCGATGCATAGACCAAGCAGTATATAAAAAAACTCCATTTTAAAACTCCTTTAAGGGGACACACCTTGTACAATTTGTATAAAAACCTTGGTGTTGCTAGTGGGAAATGGGGTCAGACCCCATAAAATTAATTTCCCATCTTGCGCCTACCTTTAAGTATAACACTTTACTTTCTTTCCAGAAACTTCTGCGAATATTTGTTCGTAATTATTAGGTTTTTGGATAAGGGCTGTGCTATAATTTGAGTAACCAGAATTTAGGAACGGAGGTTCGGTTTTGTGAGTCAAAGTCAATTGTTCGAAATCAAATCAAACTATCAGCCACAAGGAGATCAGCCCGCAGCGATCAAACATCTTGTGAACAATATAAACGCAGGAAAGAAGAGTATGACCCTGCTTGGTGCGACCGGAACAGGAAAGACGTTTACCGTCTCCAATGTTATTCAGGAAGTAAACAAACCGACTCTTGTTATTGCACATAACAAAACACTAGCCGGACAGCTTTACAGTGAGTTAAAAGAATTTTTCCCAAACAACGCAGTTGAATATTTTGTTTCGTATTACGATTATTATCAACCAGAAGCATACATCGCACACTCTGATACGTATATCGAAAAAGACGCAAGCATTAATGATGAGATCGATAAACTTCGCCACTCGGCTACTTCATCACTTTTTGAACGCAAAGACGTTATTATTGTAGCCAGTGTTTCGTGTATCTATGGTCTAGGGTCACCTGAGGAATATAAAGACATGGTGATCTCCTTAAGAGAAGGAATGGAGAAAGACCGTGACCAGCTTTTACGTGATCTTGTAGATGTTCAATACAACCGAAATGATATTAACTTTACTCGCGGTACGTTCCGAGTTAGAGGAGATGTCGTGGAAATCTTCCCAGCCTCACGAGACGAACATTGTCTTCGTGTGGAATTTTTTGGTGATGAGATCGACCGCATTACTGAAGTGGACGCACTCACAGGTGAAATTCTTGGTGAACGTAAACATGTTGCCATTTTCCCTGCTTCCCACTTCGTAACACGTGAAGAAAAGATGAAAGTAGCTATCAAGCGCATTGAAGCTGAACTGGAAGATCGTCTAAAAGAATTGAATGAAGCTGGAAAATTATTAGAAGCACAGCGTCTCGAACAGCGTACAAGATACGACTTAGAGATGATGGCTGAAATGGGGTTCTGCTCAGGAATCGAGAACTATTCTGTTCACCTGACTCTTAGACCATTAGGATCGACGCCTTACACACTTTTAGATTATTTTCCGGACGATTCACTGATTGTTATTGATGAGTCCCATGTTACTCTTCCGCAGATTCGTGGAATGTTTAATGGAGACCAAGCGAGAAAAGGAGTCCTTGTCGATCATGGATTCCGATTACCTTCTGCAAAAGATAACCGTCCGTTAACGTTCGATGAATTTGAGCGTTATACAAAGTTTCAGCACATTTACGTATCAGCAACACCAGGTCCGTATGAGCTCGAACACGCACCTGATCCAGTTGAGCAGATCATTCGTCCAACCGGGCTCTTGGATCCTACACTAGAAGTCCGTCCGATCAAAGGTCAGATCGATGATTTATTAGGTGAGATCAACGAAAGAATCGCGAAAAACGAACGAGTTCTTGTTACAACCTTAACGAAAAAAATGTCTGAAGATCTTACCGATTATTTTGTAGAGCTTGGCATAAAAGTTCGTTACCTGCATTCAGAGATTAAGACGTTAGAGCGGATTCAGATCATACGCGATCTGCGTCTTGGTGTGTTTGATGTACTCGTTGGAATTAACTTGCTGCGAGAAGGGTTAGATATTCCTGAAGTGTCTCTCGTTGCGATTTTAGATGCAGATAAAGAAGGCTTCTTACGTTCAGAACGTTCGCTTATCCAAACGATCGGACGTGCCGCTCGTAACTCAAACGGTCACGTTATCATGTATGGAGACAAGATTACGAAATCCATGCAGATCGCGATCGATGAAACACAGCGCAGACGTCAAAAACAGATGGAGCACAATGAAAAGCATGGAATTACGCCGACGACGATTAAAAAAGCAGTTCGTGATGTAATTTCTGCGACACAAGCTGCCGAAGATACAGAAACGTATACAAGTTCAAAAGCTCCTAAGCAAAAGATGAGCAAAAAAGATCGCGAAGCATTTATCGAACGTATGGAAAAAGAGATGAAGGATGCTGCAAAGAACCTTCAGTTCGAGCGTGCAGCAGAGCTTCGTGACCTCATTCTTGAGTTAAAAGCGGAAGGATGATAGCAGTTGGCTACCAATCAAAACATAATTGTAAAGGGTGCTAGAGCCCATAATTTAAAAAATATAGATATTACGATCCCACGTGACAAGCTGGTTGTTCTAACCGGCTTATCAGGTTCGGGTAAATCTTCACTTGCTTTTGATACGATATATGCAGAAGGACAGCGTCGTTACGTTGAATCTCTATCGGCTTATGCCCGTCAGTTCCTCGGACAGATGGACAAGCCGGATGTGGATTCAATCGAGGGTCTGTCACCTGCTATTTCAATCGATCAAAAAACAACCAGCCGTAACCCTCGTTCAACAGTAGGGACGGTTACGGAAATCTATGACTATCTTCGACTTTTATTCGCACGTATCGGTCGTCCGGTATGTCCAGTTCATAACGTGGAGATCACTTCTCAAACGATCGAACAAATGGTAGATCGAATCTTAGAATATCCTGAGCGTACAAAGCTTCAAATTTTAGCGCCAGTTGTTTCCGGTCGAAAAGGGGAACACGTTAAAGCGTTAGAAGATATTAAGAAACAAGGATATGTTCGTGTTCGAATTGACGGAGAGATGCGTGAGATCTCTGAGGAAATTAAGCTTGAGAAAAATAAAAAGCATACCATTGAAATCGTAATCGACCGTATCGTCGTAAAAGAAGGAATCGCTACTCGTCTAGCTGACTCTCTTGAAGCGGCACTCAACCTTGGTGGAGGAAGTGTTGTCGTTGATGTGATGGAAGAAGAGGAACTTCTATTCTCGCAAAACCATGCTTGTCCACATTGTGGATTTTCCATTGGTGAATTAGAGCCGCGTTTGTTTTCATTTAACAGTCCATTCGGGGCGTGCTCTTCATGTGATGGTTTAGGAGTAAAACTTGAAGTAGATCCAGAGCTAGTTATTCCAGACTGGAGTCGTACTTTAAGAGATAACGCTATCGCACCATGGGAGCCAATCAGTTCGCAATATTATCCACAGCTATTAGAAAGTATTTGTAACCACTTTGGTATCGATATGGATGTACCCGTTGAATCTCTTCCAAAAGATCAGATGGATAAAATTCTGAACGGTAGTAAAGAGTATCTTACTTTCACGTACAAAAATGATTTCGGTCAGGTACGTAAGAACGAGATTCAGTTTGAAGGTGTATTAGGCAACATTCAGCGCAGATATCGCGAAACAAGTTCAGATTATATTCGTGAACAGATGGAAGGATATATGGCACAAAAGCCATGTCCGACATGTAAAGGACATCGTCTGAAGAAAGAAGCTCTTTCTGTTTTAATCAACGGAAAACATATTGGTGAAACGACCGCTCTTTCCATAACAGAAGCAAAGAACTTCTTCGATAACCTCGACTTAACGAATAAAGAGCGTGCGATCGCGAAGCTGATTCTTAGGGAAATCGTAGATCGTTCAGGTTTCTTGATTAATGTTGGATTAGACTATCTAACACTAAGCCGAGCTGCTGGTACGCTATCCGGTGGTGAAGCACAGCGTATTCGCCTTGCTACCCAAGTTGGGTCACGATTAATGGGTGTTCTTTATATTCTTGATGAACCGTCAATCGGCCTTCATCAGAGAGACAATGACCGACTGATTCGAACTCTAGAGGAAATGCGATCTCTTGGGAATACGTTGATTGTCGTTGAGCATGACGAAGATACGATGCTTGCGGCAGATTATGTCATTGATATCGGGCCAGGTGCTGGTGCACATGGTGGTGTCATCACGTCACAAGGTACGCCACAAGAGATTATGGAAGATCCAGCATCCTTAACAGGACAATATTTATCTGGTAAAAAGTTTATTCCTCTTCCAAAGGAAAGACGTAAGCCAGATGGTAGATATATTGAAGTGAAAGGTGCAACGGAAAACAACTTAAAGAATGTTTCTGCAAAGATTCCATTAGGGTTGTTTACTGGAGTGACAGGTGTATCGGGATCTGGAAAGAGTACGCTAGTCAATGAAATCCTGCATAAGGCTCTTGCACAAAAGCTGCACCGTGCAAAGGACAAGCCTGGTGCTCATAAGTCTATTAAGGGACTTGAACATATCGATAAAGTGATAGATATCGACCAATCCCCAATCGGGCGAACGCCACGATCAAATCCTGCGACATATACGGGAGTATTTGATGATATTCGTGATGTGTTTGCCTCAACGAATGAAGCGAAAGTTCGCGGTTATAAAAAAGGACGTTTCTCATTCAACGTAAAAGGTGGACGTTGTGAAGCATGCCGTGGGGATGGAATCATTAAAATAGAAATGCATTTCTTGCCTGATGTATATGTACCATGTGAAGTTTGTCATGGTAAACGGTATAACAGAGAAACGCTAGAAGTGAAGTATAAAGGGAAAAACATCGCAGACATCTTAGACATGACGGTAGAAGATTCTGTGGAGTTCTTTGCCAATATTCCTAAGATCAATCGTAAGCTTCAGACCATTCTTGATGTAGGTCTTGGGTATATTAAGCTTGGTCAATCAGCTACAACTCTTTCTGGAGGAGAAGCACAGCGTGTGAAGCTTGCCTCACAGCTTCATAAGCGTTCTACTGGGAAAACCATCTACATTCTAGATGAACCAACAACAGGTCTTCACGTAGATGATATTTCTCGTTTGCTTGTCGTTCTTCAAAGACTTGTAGATAACGGAGATTCTGTACTTGTTATTGAGCATAATCTGGACGTGATTAAGCAATGTGATCATCTAGTCGACCTTGGACCTGAAGGTGGGGACAAGGGCGGTATGATTGTTGGCGCGGGTACACCAGAGGAACTGGCTGAGATTGAAGGTTCTCACACAGGACGTTATCTCGCTCCGATCTTAAAGCGTGATAAGAAGCGGATGACAGGAAAGATTAAAGAAAAAGAAACGATTAAATAGAAAGTTAGTAAAAAGGACGGTGAAAACATTTCACCGTCCTTTTTTATAAGATATAGGTCGGGAGCAAGGGAACGATCCCATTGATCCAACCATTTTGGTAAGCTTTGATTACAGCTGAAGTCCGGTCCTTGACGCTTAGTTTTTTTAGCAGCGATGCGACATGATTTTTAATCGTGTTCTCGCTAAGGAAGATAGACTGTGAAATTTCCTTGTTACTCATGCCAATTGTAAGCAATTCAAGAACTTCCCACTCTCTTTCCGTTAGAAGTTCTTGAGGTCGGAGTGGCGATAATGGTTTTCTTAATAGAATGTATTCTTCCCATATTAAAAATGAAATGGCTTGTGGCATATATTTTTGGCCACAAAATAACAGGGTGATCGCATGCATCATGAGACCCGGATCCATATTCTTCAGAAGGACACCGTGAATGTTGAATGTTAAGCATTCTAAAAGCAAAGAAGTCTGTTGATCGATGCTCGGAACAAAGAGAACCACTCTAACACCTTGCTTCATAAAATGCTGAATCATCTCAGCGACATTGAAATGCTTGATTTCTAAATCAATAAAAACGATATCAATGTTTTGGGCTAATTTATAAAGTGGATTATGTTTATGACTTTCAATGGATGTGATAAAAATTTCATCCATTTCTTTTAGAAGCATATGTTGCAGAGAATCTTTAAAGATTCTATCATCATCGATCATTAATATATGAATCATAGTTATGGGCACCTCACTAGGTATATATATTTCTGTTAATAGAGTGAAACCTTTATTAAAAAGATGTGATATGCTCGATAGTCCCCATTCTATAACTGAGCTATTTCATGTTATACCTTAAACTGACTAGTCGCCTCTTGTAATTCTTCCGCCATCGTTGATAAAGAGTTGGCAGATGAAGCGATTTCTTCCATGGAGGCAAGTTGTTCTTCTGTTGCAGCAGAAACGTTTTGAGCACCAGATGCGGATGATACGGCAAGCTCAGAAACAAAATCTATTGATTTTACAACTTGCTCTGTTCCGACGGCCACTTGTTCAGATGCAGATGAGATCTCACTAACTTGTTGAGAAACATCTTCAATAGAAGATAAGATTGTTCTGAAGGATTCTCCTGAAGACTGAGCAAGTGAGATTCCAAGTACCAACTCTTTATTTCCAAGTTCCATCGATTGTACAGCTTCCTTTGTATCCACTTGAATGGAGTGGATCAACTGACTGATTTGATTAGCAGAGGCAGCAGATTGTTCTGCTAATTTTCGAACCTCGTCTGCAACTACCGCAAAGCCTCTACCGTGTTCTCCTGCTCTTGCAGCTTCAATCGCAGCATTTAAGGCAAGCAGGTTCGTTTGAGAAGAAATGTTTGTTATGACATCTACGATTTGATCAATCTCTAATGATCTTACTCCTAAGCTCTGTATGGCTTTACCGGTTTGCTGTATGGATTGTTCAATGGTTTCCATTTGTTTAACCATGTTGTCCATCGATTGATTACCTTCATATGCCAGCTGAAGTGAGTTCTGTGAAGTAGTCGATACGGTTAATGCACTCGATGCGATTTGTTGAATGCCGGCACTCATCTCACTTATGACGAGTGAACTCTCCCCAACATTTTTCACTTGATGATCAGACCCGCTTGCCATCTCTTGTATGCTTCCTGCGATTTGTTGAGTAGCTTCACTATTTTGTTCAGCACTTGCTAATAGTTGTTCGGAACTTGCAGCGACCATCTGTGAACTTCCTTTAATCTGGGTGATGAGAAGAATTAAATTACTTTTCATCTGTTCAAATGAACGAGCAAGGTCACCGATCTCGTCTCTGCTTTTTACTGAAAGGGTCTCACCTGTTAAATCACCGTTTGAGATAAGTCCAGCTTGTTGAGAAAGTAGAAGGAGTGGTTTGGAAATTAGGTAAGAGATATACAGTGCTACTCCTAAACCAAGCAATACGGCAATGATAGAGAACAAAGTAACGAATTTTGCTCCATCTTTAAATAGATCTACGGAAGTTTTTGTGGCCAATGCTGCTCCTTTTTCATTAATTTCTATTAAGGATCTTAGATGGTCATCAGCTGAAGCCCATCCTGTATGCATTTCTAATTGAAGCTTGTTTGCAAGAGTAATGTTATCTGCACTTTTAGCTTGTAAAACTGCTGGAATACCCTCTATGTAGGCGTTTATATCTGCTGAAAAGGCGTCATATACCCCTTGTTCTTTATTGCTATCAATAAGGGGTGCATATTTTCCGCTTCTTTCATTCATTTCTAAAACGGTCTCATCTATTCTGCCTGTTAGACGTTCAATTTCAGATTTTTCATCAGTAAGGATAAGTTTAAGAAGAATCCGTTGAATATCTGAAATATTTCCATTCATTCCTCCAAGGTAGACGAGACTTGGTGTCCAAACTTCATTTATTTCTTCCGCTTTTTTACCCATACCATCCATTTTAATAAATGCGACAACACTGATTGTAATTAACAGACTCAGTATGACTAAAAAGCTACTGATCAGTTTAGCGCGAATGTTGAATTTCATTTTCTTCACTCCCTATTGGATGATTTGTTGTTTCATTTTTTAAGGCCGAAGCTTCTGAAATCAACAATTGATCTACATTGATTAATGTTATTAATCTGTTTTCTAACTTGGATATGCCTGAAAGGTAGGAAGGGATGTTTTTATCAGTGATGGTGTTCATTTGAATAGAATCGTGGGGTATATCGAGCACATCTGTCGCTTCATCGACTACTAATGCAAATGGTTTTTCTTCGAATTTGACAACAATGTACCTTTGCGATGAATATTCATGAGGAATTAATTCTGAATCTGAAAATAAGAGGGTGCTTAGGTTAATGACCGGAGTTATTGTGCCACGTAGGTTTATTACACCTTGAACGTGCTTTGGCATAGCTGGTACGACGGTAACTCGCTGTGTTTTCTCAATCGATAATATTTGCTCTACATGAAACGCAAATTCCTCACTGCCGATTTTAAACGCAACAGCTTTAAACTCGTCGAAAGCATCTTTCAAATTCATCACCCTTTATCTTATATTTGTAGCTGATAGTCAGAGATTCAATCATCAGACTTTTATACTACAAATTAAATATCGTCTAATTAAAACATTTATGAATTAAATATATAGGAAAGGTAGGAATTAACTAATTGAAATGGGACTTTTATGCTATAAGAGTAAAAACAGAAAGCAAAAAAAATACACTTTCTCTTTTAAGAAAAAGTGTACCTAAATGGAATCTTATTTATATTTCTCTTCTGAGGACGAAGAATCTTTCGTACCTTTCTTGTCCTTTTCTTCACGCTTTTCTTGCTTAAGATCTTCTAAGGGAATGGAATCTACATTTTGTTCACTTTCAAATTTATCAAACAAACTTTGTTGGTCAGTCTTGTATTGTTCAGGATTGTCCATTTTGCCTCTTTGTTTCTTTTTCACATCAGCCATAATAAATCACTCCTGTCGTATTTGTATATCCATTCCTTTTTCATAGTTTTGTTAAACAAAATCTCCTCAAGACGACAATTTTCGTATAAAATAGATAGGTGTTTTTATTTCCATATCTTAGAAAGAAGCTTGTAGATTACATAGTTTATCAAAATGACGATGAAAGTACCGAACATCCCCGCTAGAATTCGGTCACTAACTGTGAGTTCCATAGCATCTTCAGTCATAACGCCGAATATAATGCTAGTGATCATCAGTATAGCTAATACTATGGAAAGAATTTTTAAGGTTCGAATCTGTTTCAATAGTGGTTGCTCCCTTGGGTGTTTTTGTCATTATGATACGGAATTTTAGAAGTTATGTCGAATGGCTATAGAGATAAAGGAAGATTGTTAAAAGGGGTCGAAGTAAAAAGGCACGTGCCTTTTGCTTGAAGTCCCGTTTAGTTATGGTTTTATTAAAGCAGGAGGTCTTGTTTCATGAAGGAAGGCTCAAAAAAAGTTATTTCTGCACTGTGTTATTTTAGTTTGTTTTTCGCACCATTTTTATTTCCGATCGCTGTATATCTTATCGCAGATGAGCCTGAAGTGATGGAGCACGCGAAGAAATCATTTTTGTCCCATCTATTGCCCATTATTGCTGTTCCATTAGGTATTATTATCATTTTTGAAACGCAATATCATTTAGTCGCTATTATTATAAGTGCACTCATTTTTGGAACGCTGACATTAATTGTGATGATCTGGAATATTGTTAAAGGGATAAAGGTAATTGCTTCATAAACTAATTTTGTACAAGTAATACCGGAAAGTCTTAGTCATCTTAGAATCAGCCGACGCCGGTGACGGAACCCCATAAAAGGAGGCGTCAATGTATGGAAGAACGCAAAATGATTTTAAACATGCTGAACGAAGGTAAGATCTCTGTTGAAGAAGCGGAGAAACTTTTGTATGCCCTTAATGATAAGAAGAAGCTGCAGCTGAGCTCGATTGGTTCTCTCAATCTAAAAAAGAAAGCCGTGAATGGTGCAACCGCAGTTAAGTTGCCAACTTCCGGTTATAAAGTGGCAAAGTTTTTTGATCGCGTTGTAAAACGTATTAAAACGGTCGATTTCGACTTGAATTTTGGACCTTCTGAACCTGTTCACTATGTATTTCAAGATAGCCATGTCATGTTTCAGGCGATGGACGTCGAAGTTTACAACGGTTCAGTTACGGTCGTACCATGGGATCGAAAAGACGTACAAGTCGAATGCGATGCCCATGTGTATAAAGTGCCAGAAGGATCTTCGGCGAAAACAAAATTCAGAAATGAAACGTTCTATGATTGTGATGCCACTAAGATGCGATTCTATTCAAGAAACAAGCATCAAAAGGTGAACGCTGTAATCTCCATCCCAAGAGAAGCTTATGATGAGATCAAGATCACAACGTTTAATGGACCTGTGAAAATCAGTGATTCGCATGCTAGAACACTAACAGTTAAAACGACTGTAGGAGCGATTGCGATGAACCATTGTACGGGGGAGAACGTGAAAGCTTCTGCTGCTAACGGTTCATTAACGCTTAATGATTGTCAGTTTAAGGACGTAGAAGCAGAAACGATGAACGGACCTGTACGCCTTTCTGTAGATGCTTCACAAGTACGCTCAGAAACCATAAATGGTTCGATCTACTGCCGTTTTGCATCAGCAGTAGAAGGGTATGCATCTTTTAAGACGGTGACGGGAAAAATAGAAACAGAATTCCCAGAAACACTAGAGCTTGATGCCGTTCTTAAAACAATCGTTGGCGGATTCGTTTGTGATTTTGAATCCGTTGAGGTGCGTGAAGAAAAGAAAGAAGTGACTCGTAAGTTTCTTTCGTTTATCGCGAATCAAGGGAAGAGCTGGCCTTCATTTAAATTAGAGGCAGAAGCAAAAACAGGCTCTGTTGTGGTGTTAAAAGCGAAATAGAGGTGACATACATCATGAAAAAACTGAAAAGATCGAACGATGCTAAAATATCAGGAGTTTGCGGTGGAATTGCAGAGTATATGAATGTGGATCCGACGGTTGTACGATTAGGAACCGTTGCACTTGCACTGTTTACAGCAGTTATCCCAGTTGGTTTAGCCTATATCATCGCGCTAGCTGTTATGCCAGAGGATGGCGTATAGAATGATGAGTTGGTTAGCTTCTTTATTGATCAACACCATTGCACTAATGGTAGTAGCAGGGTACTTTGATGCTTTTCATATCGAAAACCTTAGTGCGGCTTTACTAGCTAGCGTTTTGTTATCGTTATTTAACGTCTTTCTAAAACCGATTCTGGTCCTGTTAACACTGCCTGTCACTATATTCTCTCTAGGTTTATTTCTAATCGTCATTAACGCAGCGCTTTTATCGTTAACGGCAGAATTGATGGGCAGCTCGTTTAACATCGATGGATTCGGAATGGCATTAATTGCAGCAGTCATCATTTCCCTTCTCAATATGTTCCTGACTAATTTTGTTTTGGAGCCTTTAAAAAAGAAGCGAAAAAGAAACTAAAATAGCAGTTCAATCAAATAAAATTTTTGAAAAAGCCTGTTTTCGTAAAACTTTGTTGCTTTTGAAAGTGTTGATTTCCGCTCCAGGCTGCTCGCTTTCCACGGGGCAGGCGGTGAGCCACATTCGTACGTTTCACTCTTAAGTGTCTCACCTGCCAGCCTGTCCCGTAGGAGTCTCACACCTTCCACTCCAATCAATTGTCAAAGGTGACAAGGAGTTCAAACCAACAATCTTTTAAAAAAGAAGGTTAAAAAAACTTCTTTCATACAAAGCTTGAAAAACCGGTGGATTTTCACCGGTTTTTCTTTTTTACATAGCTATGTTGATAATTATGTTCCCTTGTTCGTGCAGAGTGGGTTTTGTATAAAAGAAAAGATTGGCCACACCTTGGTACCTCTCTGTACGTCTTCTTGTTTATCACAATCAAATCAAAAATGCTCCTACGGTTGTTTTTTTCATCGGGTATAACTCATAATTATTTAAACTCTTTTTTTAAAAAAAACAACCTTGTCAGGGATTGGAGCGGAAGGGTACTGACTCCTGCGGGATCAGTGGGACAGGTGAGACCACTAAAGGCGCGAAGCGGCAGGGGGCTCACCGCCCGCCCCGCGGAAAGCATGTACCCTGAAGCGGAGATCCCCTCATCCAGATATGCTTTTTAAGAACCTCCCCGAAACAGATGCATTAACCAGTTTCCAAATTTTATATTTTATAGTAATATTAAGGTATTCTGTTTGAAAGAAAGGACCGAATGTGACCTGTATGCCAACATTTAACCTGTAATGGAAAACAATTTAGATCACTTCTCAACCGTTAAGAAACACCCTGTTTCTGACCACGGGAGAAGTCTGTCTACAACCCATTACAGAGGAAATACAGCGAACTGCAGTCCGTTATTTTCGGTAACATTGCATTCAAAGCTCTCCTTGTATTAGGGGGAGCTTTTTTTTACGTTCTGCAAGATATCAAATAGAAGTTGTATTTCTTCACTACTAATTCCAGAGGTGAAGAAAAATGCAGATTCAACAATATGCTTTAGCGCTAAACCAACAAATAAAGGCAGACACGGTAAAAAAACAGTGCAAAATGTGCGGTAAAGTGACCATGTTCACGGATACGACCATTCGCAGACACAACGCAAACGGAAAGAACATCTATCAGTTTGCGATATACAAATGTCCCAAAAACCATTCATGGAACAAAAAACTCAACATCTATAAATCGTTCACAGAGCATGTGGATCCTTTGTCGATCATTCCGACATCTTTTATAGAGATAGAACCAGGGAAAAAGATTACTTCCATGAAAAGAGGGGATTCTGCTTGCGAAATAAAGATAATATCGGTCAACGGAAGTTTTCGGATTGATCGAACACTAGCAGATCACCTAGAAGGTTGGAGCAGAACCGAAATTGCACAGAACATAAAAGCGGGTAAGATTCTGTTAAACGATTGTTTAACGAAACCAAGTCAAAAGCTTTCTGTTCATGATAAGATTTTTTTAGATGTAAAATAATTATATCCATCCCAGCCGTTTGCTTCGAACTCGATCAAACGGCATTTCTCTTTAAAAGGAGCTGGTGATCTTGCAAACAGAAAGGCTGAAATTCCGACCGTATAAGACTGAGGATTTTGCATTTTTCGCATCATTATGGGCAGATCCTGATGTCGTTCAATTCATCGGGAAAGGGGTAACTCGTTCAGAAGAAGAAGCTCGAAAAAGCTTTGATGAATGGTTAATTCCGGGATATCGTGATGGCAGAGGATTATTTCTTATGGAGCATAGGAAAAGTTTGTTTCCAATCGGTCACGCAGGTATAGTGCAGCAAATGATCGATGGAAAAAAAGAATATGAGATCGGCTTTTGGTTGGCTAAAGAATATTGGGGAAATGGTTACGCAACAGAGGCTGCTCAATACTTTAAAGAATACGCCATTCATGATCTAGGAATTACACGGTTGATCTGTCTGATTCAACGAAAAAATGTAAAGTCTGTGTCGGTCGCATCCAGATTAGGGATGACCCTCCAAAAAGAATCAACGTTTAATACGATACCTGTAGACGTTTACAGTTGGACAGAAAGTCAGAAATAACCCACTGTACTCTTTGGTTAATCGTTGGTTGAAGTGATACAATAGAATCATTGAAAAAAGTCGAGGAGGACCCAATGGCTAAGGTACATATTCATGAACTCATAAAAAAATTTCATCTAGAGCTTGTTAGTGGTGAAGAAGGCATCCACCGTACGATTCGAACGAGCGACATCTCACGGCCAGGTCTTGAGATGGCTGGTTACTTTACCTTTTATCCAGGAGAGCGATTACAGCTTCTTGGAAAAACAGAGCTGTCGTTTATTTCAGAGCTGGATCCTGAAACACGTATGGAGCGTTTAACCGCGCTTTGCACGGATGAGACTCCGGGAATCATCGTTTCGAGAGACATTGAAGTTCCTAAAGAACTGCTTAAAGCTTCTCATAAAAGTGGAGTACCGATTATGCGTTCACCGGTTACGACAACGCGTTTATCAAGTCGTATCACGAATTACTTAGAGAGTCGTTTAGCTCCAACGACTGCAAAGCATGGTGTACTAGTAGATATTTATGGAATTGGTGTGTTGATCACAGGTAACTCGGGTGTTGGAAAAAGTGAAACGGCTCTTGAACTCGTAAAACGAGGGCACCGGTTAGTAGCAGATGATTCGGTGGAAATCCGGCAGGAAGATGAAGATACACTGATCGGCAGCGCACCTGAACTCATACAGCATCTGCTTGAAATTCGAGGTCTTGGCATCATCAACGTGATGACGTTGTTCGGTGCTGGAGCGATCCGCAACTATAAAAAAATCTCAATCGTTATGAATCTGGAAGCTTGGGATTCTAAAAAAGTATATGATCGCTTAGGATTGGAAGAAGAGACAACCAAAATCATTGATACGGAGATACCGATCTTAACGATTCCTGTTCGTCCTGGACGAAACTTAGCGGTCATTATTGAAGTAGCAGCGATGAACTTCCGTTTGAAGAGAATGGGCATGAATGCCGCACAGCAATTCTCAGACCGTTTGACAGATGTTATTGAAGCTGGAGATGAAGAAGACCTATAAGAATGAGAAGGAAGTGTAGACTGTGGAAGAAACGATTCAACCTCTAAATCGTGTAGCACTCGAATTAGGGCCGCTCACGATCTATTGGTACGGACTTATTATTGGCTTTGGTGCGATGCTTGGTCTTTGGCTCGCAGTAAGAGAATCAGAGAGACGCGGGCTTGCTAAGGACACGTTCGTTGATGTAGTCATGATTGCAGTGCCTGTGGCCATTTTATGTGCAAGGCTTTATTATGTAGCGTTTGAATGGGATTTTTATAAAGACCATCCAGGGAAGATTCTTGCTGTATGGGAAGGTGGTATCGCGATTCATGGTGCATTGATCGGTTCCTTCTTAACAGCACTCGTTTTCTCGAGAGTAAAGAAGATCTCATTCTGGAAACTTGTTGATATCGCAGCACCTAGCATCTTGCTTGGGCAAGCGATCGGGCGCTGGGGCAATTTCATGAACCAAGAAGCTCATGGTGGAGAAGTGACGAGAAGCTTTTTAGAATCACTCATGCTGCCAGACTTTATTATCAATCAGATGTATATTGACGGAACCTATTATCATCCGACCTTTCTCTATGAATCGCTTTGGAGTTTCATAGGTGTTATCGTATTGCTTTATTTACGTCGTGTTAACCTTCACAGAGGTGAACTGTTCTTAACCTATATCATATGGTATTCGATCGGACGTTTCTTTGTAGAAGGACTTCGTACAGATAGCTTGATCGTTTGGGGAACTTCTCTTCGAATCGCACAAGTAGTGAGCTTGGTCTGGATTGCAGCGGCAGTGATCATCTGGATCTATAGAAGAAAAACAGGATTGGCTAAACAACGATATCTAGAAAGCTAAGGGAGGCGAATGAAAAGTGGGAACGTTAAAAAAAGGCACAATTGCAGGCTTAAAAACCACTTGGACGCTAGGGAAGATTATATTTCCTGTCACTTTACTCATCACGTTGTTGAGTCACACACCGGTGTTAGATTGGTTGATTTCTGTTTTAGCACCAGCTATGAAATGGATCGGACTTCCTGGTGAAGCGGCAATCCCGCTCGTTCTCGGTAATTTTCTAAATCTGTATGCAGGAATCGGGGGGATTTTGACCCTCGATTCTTTAACGGTGCAAGACGTGTTCATTCTTGCTGTTATGCTTTCGTTTTCTCACAACCTATTTATTGAGTCTGGTGTTGCAGCAAGTGTTGGCATCAAATTGTGGGTTATTCTTCTCGTGCGAATCGGCCTGGCGCTTTTCTCTGCTTTTATGATCAACCTTTTATGGGATGGCGGAACGGAAAAAGCGCAATACGGTTTTATCTCCAAGCCTGAAGCAGCACCGAACGGCTGGGGTGAGATCACGCTTACTGCTTTAGAAAAAGCATCACTCGGCATTCTGCAACTCGCACTTATTGTCATACCGCTCATGATTATCATGCAATTTATGAAGGACAAAGGATGGCTGAACAAGTTTTCGAACTGGATGGCTCCAGCTATGAAACTTTTAGGTATGAAAGAGAACACGTCCATGACGATGGCAGCTGGCCTTACGATTGGTCTCGCATATGGTGCAGGTGTGATGATGCAAGCTGCAAAAGAGGATGGCGTATCAAAGAAAGATCTGTATTTGGCTTTTATCTTTCTCGTAAGTTGCCACGCTGTGGTCGAGGATACACTTGTTTTTGTACCATTAGGCATTCCGGTTTTGCCGCTGTTAATCATCCGAGTAGTAACGGCGATCGTTCTTACGGTGTTAGTAGCTTACGTATGGAACAAGATGGAACGGAAAAATCGTTTAACAAGAAAGGAACGACAACATGAAACGCAACACCATACTATTTGATTTAGACGGAACATTAATCAATACGAACGAACTGATCATCGCTTCTTTTCTTTACACGCTAGATAAACATTTTCCAGAGCAATACAATCGTGAGAGCGTCTTACCGTTTATGGGGATGCCGCTCGTTGAGACGATGGAGCAGTTCGATAAAGAAAAAGTTTCAGACTTAGTCCAAACATACCGTGAACATAACATCTCACATCATGATGAATTGGTTACCGAGTTTGAAGGAGTTTTCGAAACGGTAGAAGAATTGTATAAAAAGGGCTACAAACTGGGCATCGTAACTACAAAAATGAGAAATACAGTCGAGATGGGCTTACGCCTTGTAGGTCTTGATCAATTTTTTCAAACCGTTGTTACACTGGATGACGTGAAAAACGCGAAGCCAGATCCGGAGCCTGTTCAAAAAGCACTAGCCTTGCTAGGTTCAGCACCAGAAGAAGCGATCATGGTAGGCGACAGCAAGTACGATATTCTTGCGGGTCAGAACGCTGGCACACAAACGGCGGGTGTAGCCTGGACCATCCGCGGCAACGATTATTTGCAGCAGTTTAATCCAGACTTCATGCTGAATGAAATGACGGATTTACTGGATGTTTTAGGAGAGAGATAATTGCGAAATACGGAGCGTTATCCGGTAAAAGGAAAAAACTCGTTGTACCAGGTGTATGACACTGTTCCGTTCTGGAAAGTGGTAAAGAATTTCATCGCCATACAAGTGGCTCGTTACACACCGTTTCTACCGATGAAAAATTGGATCTACCGTACTTTTTTGAAGATGAAGGTCGGTGAAGGAACAGCATTCGCATTGATGGTCATGCCAGACATCATGTATCCAGAACGCATTTCAGTAGGGAAGAACTGTGTGATCGGCTATAATACAACGATATTAGCTCATGAATATTTAATAAAAGAATACCGTTTGGGTGACGTAATCGTGGGCGATGAAGTGATGATCGGTGCGAACTCTACGATCCTCCCAGGCGTTACGATCGGTGACGGTGCGATCGTATCAGCTGGAACGCTCGTCCACAAAAATGTCCCAGAAGGGTCTTTCGTCGGTGGTAATCCGATGCAGGTCATCTACACGAAAGAAGAACGCTCTAAGAGGGAAATGGAAAGCTAGAAATTTGTCGTAAGTTCCCCTCTTGGGTTTTCTTGTTTTTCGTCGTATACTTAAAACAGGCAAAAAAGCGAAAGCTGGAGGCGCATACTATGAGAAGGAAATCATTCTCGATCGTATTTATGAAAAACACGTTTAAAATTGGACACCTCGTTGAAGACAACTGTCAGTCTCAGCATGCACCGAAAGCATCTCATCCTCAAAATAAGGCCGAACAATTGGCTGCCCGCGATACCTACCGTTTTCGGACGGCTGTGTCAAAAATGAAAGGCCATGGTCTTGTTAAGCATTACGAACTTCAAAGCAAACGTGCAAAGCTGGTTTTTTATGGCGACTATTCTACCTACAAACGTAACGTACCTCATATTGCGTTTACACGCGAACATTTTCAACACTACTTTGGAACAGAAGATTTAATCTGTGAATTTCTCCTTGATACTTCTATTTATTTATTTAAAGAACTCCATTTTTTAGAAGAGATCCAACTAGATATTCCGAGTCACGGCAAGATGTATACCGTCGAACTGACACGACAGGAACTGGATGAGTACATGAAGTGTGATCTGGCCGAAATGAAAGACGGTCATCACCATAGGTTCTTCTACATCTACCGAGACGAAGAGCTGGATCTATTTACGAATCAATTTGTAAAGGTCAAACGTTTAAGACGAAAAAAATTATAAAGTGATTAAAAACTGGCTCCCAATGTCTTATAAATGGGTACCAGTTTTTTTAATGTGTGAAGGACGTGGGGAATAGCGAGTAAAAGGCTTAGGGGCTAGTGACAAAACAGCGTAATTTGTCGAGGATTGCAGACTCGTGGATAAACAGCCAAAACTCGTGGATAAATAGCCAAAACTTCTGGATTGATTAGTCCTTTTGTGCCACGCCACCTTGTTTTGGCAGCTAACAAGCTCAATATTAGATGTCTTCCAAAAAAAATCTGTTCCTTTTGTCGAAAAATGTCTTTATAATAAAAATGTTCCTTTTTATAATTTTTAAAATATTGAAAGCGTTTTAACAACAAGATAAGGCAGGAGGAAAACTGAATATGAGTTATGGAGTAATTTTTTCAATTAGTGTGTACATGATTGGGATGGTGCTGATCGGGCTTTATGCGTACCGAAAGACAGATAACCTTACCGATTACATGCTTGGCGGAAGAAATCTTGGCCCAGCTGTTACTGCACTTAGTGCGGGTGCATCAGATATGAGCGGATGGCTGTTGATGGGTCTACCAGGTGCTATGTACGTATCTGGTTTAAGTGCTGGATGGATTGTGATTGGACTGTGTGCAGGAGCATATCTGAACTGGCTGTTTGTGGCACCGCGTCTACGAACGTATACGGAGGTAGCGAACAACTCGATTACGATTCCAGATTATTTTGAGAACCGATTCAAGGATACCTCTCGCATACTTCGTATTACGTCTGCGTTAGTTATCGTGATTTTCTTTACCTTTTATTCTTCATCAGGAATGGTTGCTGGTGGACAATTGTTTGAAACAGCATTTGGTCTGAATTATATATGGGGAATCTTGCTTACAGCTGGAGTAGTTATTATTTATACTTTATTCGGTGGTTTTTTAGCGGTAAGTTATACAGATTTCGTACAAGGTGCGATCATGTTTGTAGCATTGATTCTTGTACCGTTCGTTGCGATTCTAAAAGTTGGTGGATGGGATGCATCGTTTAATGAAATTGAAAGCATCAGTCCAACATTACTCGATGCCTTTACGGGGACAAGCTTGATCGGTATCATCTCCTTGTTAGCATGGGGGTTAGGATACTTCGGCCAGCCGCATATCATCGTTCGTTTTATGGCGATCTCATCTGTAAAAGAGATGAAGAGCGCAAGAAGAATCGGAATGGGTTGGATGGTTTTCTCGATTGTTGGAGCGATGTTCACAGGTCTTGTTGGGATTGCTTATTTCAACCAAGCAGGTGCTCCATTGGGTGAGGCAAAAGCAGAAACGGTATTTATCTTATTATCTGAAGTATTGTTCCACCCGATCATTACTGGATTCTTACTAGCTGCAATATTAGCTGCAGTTATGAGTACGATCTCTTCTCAGTTACTCGTAACATCGAGTGCATTGACGGAAGACTTTTACAAGGCGTTCGTTAAACGATCAGCATCAGATAAAGAGCTCGTGTTAGTAGGACGTTTAGCCGTTTTAGCTGTAGCTGTCATTGCATTCATAATGGCTCTTAATCCGAGCGAAACGATCCTGAATCTAGTAGGCTATGCTTGGGCTGGGTTTGGTGCAGCTTTCGGTCCAGTTGTCTTACTAAGTTTGTATTGGAAGCGAATGACGAAATGGTCGGCTTTTGCGGGTATCGTTGTTGGGGCTGTTACTGTTATCGTTTGGGAACTCATCCCAGCTATGGCTGATGTGTATGAGATCATTCCAGGATTTATCGCATGTACAATAACGATCGTAGTCGTTAGCTTAATGACAAAAGAACCAATTGCAAGTATTCAAGAAGAGTTTGAAGAAACGAAAAGATTAGTAAGTTAATAGTGAAGTTATGGACTGACCAAATAGCGGATTTAATTGCTGATTTGGTCAGTTTTTTCTTAAAGTAAAGTTATTGATAGAGGAGGAAGCAGAATGGAATTCATGATTCTTGAAGGAATGCCAGAGGAGGATCTATTGAAGCGAATCCTTCAGCTACATGAAGTAATCTTCGGTACATCTAATGACGGTTTACTTTGCAAAATGAAATTGAAGGACAAACTAACGATCGTTACAGCTATTCATCATTCAAAGGTAGTTGGCTATAAAATGGGCTATGAAATCGATCATAACACTTATTATAGCTGGCTAGGTGGAGTCGACCCCGTTTATAGGGGGCAAGGAGTAGCTTCGAAGTTAATGAAACAACAGCATGAGTATCTGAAAATGAAAGGGTATTCTGTTGTTCGAACCAAAACGATGAATAAGTGGCGCCACATGCTGCTGCTAAATATTAAAAATGGGTTTGATGTGAAGGAAACGTATACGAATAAAAATGGTTTACATAAAATTGTACTCGAAAAAAAGCTATGTGATTAAACAATTGTTTAAAAGAATTCACTCTTGATAGCAGTCTCCGCATATGATGGTATAAGCGGGGTGACGGACATGAGGATAAAAGATAGAGTGAAGCTTTGGTTCTTAGGATCGCTTTATCCGGAAAATTCATTACAACCGATTGACAGCACAGAGCAGTTTGTTCGTGAACTAAATAATGGATGCCCGGTAATCTTTACGTTAAGAGATGTTTACGGATTGATTCTATTCGATAAAGAAGAACAGCTCGGAACACTGTATATAAAAGATGTGTTCGGAATCACGGAAGACTATAGAAACTGTTACTCAATACTTGAGTTAATCTCGTTCTACAGTGAGCATGTTAAGGAAGGAATTTTATTCTATACAGAGAATAATTAAAGAATCATATTCTGTTGGACACCTCATTACTTGAGGTGTTGTTTTATTACCTCTTTAGAAAGTGAGTCATCATTATATGCCTACAATTATACATCGAGAATTTGTACATGCTTCTGCAGAAGTCTGCTTTGATCTTTCGCGAAACGTAGATATACATACTGAAACGACCTCTCATACAAGAGAAAGAGCGGTAGGAGGAGTAACGTCAGGATATATGGAAAAAGGCGATCACGTAACGTGGGAGGCCGTTCATCTTGGCGTAAAACAAAGGCTGACTGCAAAAATTATTGAGATGGAGAGGCCGTATATGTTTGTAGATGTGATGGTGAAAGGGGCTTTCCATTCATTCGTACATACCCATACTTTCGAACCGAAGAATAATGGTACCATTATGGTGGATCATTTTCATTATAGATCTCCGTTTGGCGTGATTGGAAGGTTAGCAGATTGGTTGTTCCTAGAAAAGTACATGACGAATTTTTTAGTAGGACGGGCGAGAGCGCTAAAAGAGATCGCAGAAAATAGGCACCACACATAAAGATAGAAAGCGGTGATCAGTGATGAAGATAGGAATGGTACGTCATTTCAAAGTCAAACGAGGCTATCCGTCTGAAAAATGGATCACGCCTTCTGAATTTGATCAGTGGCTAAAAGAATACGAAGCATCTGATGTAGAAGAAACAGATGTTGACCTAGGCGGAATCAACTGGAATACATGCTATTCGAGCACTGTTCGTCGTGCAGAATATACAGCAGGGAAGATTTATAGAGGGGATTTGATCAGAACGGATGATCTTCGTGAAATTCCTGTCTATCCATTTTTTAAAAGAGACATTAAGATTCCGATGATTTTATATCCTCTTTGCATCCGAACAGCGTGGTTCTTTAACCACAAATCACAGCTAGAGCGGAGAACAGATGTAGAAATGCGTGTTTCAAAAATCGTTGACCGCATTTTAGAAGAAAACAAAGAAAATGCATTAATCGTAAGTCATGGTGGACTCATGATGTTCATGAGAAAAGAACTGATCCGCAGAGGATTTAAAGGACCAAGATTAGGCCGGCCTGAAAACGCGAAGCTTTATTTGTTTGAGAAGAGGTAGTGGCTGTCGACAAAAAATCGGATAAATTATTTTATCCGTGAAATTATGTATGCTATCCGTGAATAAAATGGTCATTACCGTGAATAAAAAAGGATTACCGTGAAATTGTGCACTTTTACATCTATGTATCGAAAGAAAACTGGCTGATACCCCAAACGAAAAGGGAATGTAGCCAGTTTTCTTTCGTAAAACCTTCATTTATTGAGCATTCTTATAAAATTCTTCCATCATATCGTAGCTCATTGGGCCGATATGTTTTTGTACAATGATTCCTTTTTTATTAATAATAAAAGTAGTCGGAATCGTTACCGTTTTGTAAGTATTTCCGACTTTACCGTCTGGATCTAATAAAACAGGAAAGTTCAAGTTGTACGATTGCGCAAACTTTTTCACTTCTTTTTCAGAGTCGCTATCTGTTAAGTTCACAGCTAAAATTTCTACTTTCTTAGAAGAGTAATCTCTATAGAAACGAACCATTTCAGGCATTTCTGCACGACAAGGTGGACACCATGTAGCCCAAAGGTTAACGAAAACGACCTTTCCTTTGAGATCTGACAGTTTTACGGTTTCGCCTTCAATCGTCTTTAATTCAAAATCTGGTGCGCGGTCACCTTTTTTGATTCCGTATGATGCTGCCTCTACGGCTTCTTTATTCGTTTTCTCCCCAACGAGCGGGGAATTCGTTAGAACGGAAAAGAAGAGTGCGGTAACTAACATAGACAGAACGGTTTTTCTGATCTCAAACGAACCCTTCGTATATAAGTAAATGGACAAGATAGAAAAGAACAAGGAGACCAATCCATCAGCTAAGAGTGTAGTTGACGCAAAATGCGCACCATAATAAGCAGCGAAGTATAACGTTAACCCTAATATACCGATATAAAATAACCTGCTTCTATCAATCTCACGTTTACTCGCCGCCACAAGAATATAAAGAATTGAACCGATGATTCCTAGAACGATTCCTGTTTCTCCTCCATTGAAATACAAGATACTTGACGGGTGCTGGGTGATTAGTAGGGGATGTAGAACAGCATAACTGAACTTCCAAACCAATAGAAAAATTCCCACTGCATTACTCAATACGTCTAACAACTGCTTTTTGTCAGTTTCTTCTCTTACTTTTACATACAATATGCCATACGCGATCAACGCAGATCCTAAAATTGCTAGCCAAACCATCTTTACCGAAAAAGATCCAATCGTTATATAATCCTCCATTGTCACACCCACCTTAAACTTGTCCTCTATTCTAAACTTTATCAAAGTTTAGCCTGTTTTATTCCTAATTTGCTTGTTTCATTAAAAAAACCAGTGAAGGGTTTCTCCCTGCACTGGTCTTATGCTATATATTACATCTCTTTTTTTAATGCTTTTTCAGTGGCATTTAGTTTTTGTCCTTCTTTGACTGTTGATTTGAATGGAAGGTGCGAAACACCTGTCTAGCGGAAAGCGAGCAACCTGAAATGGAAATCAACTATTTTCATTAAATACGAAAACAGTCATTTATAAAAGATAAAACCCTACTCCCATGATTAAGTAAGCGGCAAGGAGGGTGAGCCCTTCAAACCAGTTCGTATCGCCATCACTTGTTAACGAGATCGTTAAAAATACAGCAAGTACCATCGCTACAAGTTCAGGAAGCGTAAAGACAAGTGCCATTGATTTTTCAAAAAATAAAGATACCAACACAAGCAAGGGAGCTACAAACATCGCGATCTGAAGCGTTGAACCGATTGCGATCTCTACGGCAACATTCATCTTATTCTTATAGGCCATGATGATCGCTGAAGCATGTTCTGCTGCATTACCGACGATGGCAACGATGATGATCCCGATAAACACTTCACTCCAACCGAGTGTTCTTCCTACTTCTTCAAAGGTATGCACGAGCTTTTCAGAAACATAAGCAACCGCGAGCGTAGCTAGAGCAAGGACGATAAGAGCTCTCCACTTACTCCATTCTGCTGTTTCATCCCCATGAGCCACATCGTGTTCTGATTGATAGACACCGCGGTGAGTAACAAGCTTGAATAGAAGTGCTGCAACATAAAGAACAATCATGATCACAGAGACCCATACACTCAAGGTGAGTGAATCGGCGTCGTTCAGTTTATAAGAAAAGACCTCAGGGAAAACAAAAGCGACTACAACAGCGAATATCAGAAGCCCCGCGTTATGGCGTGCATCATAAACGTTGAATTTTTGCTGTTTATACTTTAAACCGCCGATGAAAAATGACAAACCTCCAACAAGTAAAAGATTTCCGAGTACAGAACCGGTCAAAGACGCTAATACTACACTTATCAACCCTGCTTTTAGTGCAAAGATTGAAATGATGAGCTCGACCGCATTACCGAAAGTGGCGTTAAGTAACCCGCCGATTCTTGGGCCAGCAATGATAGCTAAGCTTTCAGTGGCGCGTCCCATATAACCGGCAAGTGCGATGATCGTTGCACAATAGATTACAAAAAGTAAGACAGCAGGCCAATGGAGGATACTGCCGATAACGGATAGCGGTACGCCAATGATGATGGCAATAAAAAAGATGCGATTAAACAAGACGCATTCCATCCCTTCTATGTATTTATTTTTACATACTATTCCCTGAAATTTGTTTTCTTAACTCGTAACCAGGAAACTAGAATTTTGTGTGAATTGGTTGACAGTTTCGACAAGGACGTGTAGACTAACAACTAAATCTTTATCATGGTAGTATATTAGCGAACTAAAGTGTTGGGTTTAAATTTTGGTTTCTCCACTTAGATTTTATTCATACACTCTTTTCTTTAAGATTGTTTCTTTTAATCCTTGTCACCTTTGACAATTGATTGGAGTGTAAGGTGCGTGCCTACCACATGAGATACTTTTTGCAAGGCATGTGACGAGGAAGCTTACTACGAAGCATCACTTGTAGACGTAGGAGCAAGGAACTTCTTAAGGCGGGCAGGTGAGACACTTATACGTGAAACGTACGAATGTGGCTCACCGCCTGCCCCGCGGAAAGCGAAGCACCTGAAACGGAAATCAACACTTCCAAAAGCAACAAAGTTTACGGAAACAGCATTTTCACATAACAAAACTTAATCTATTCATTTCATATATAAAGGATGAAGGATCATGTCAAAACCATTTGTCTTTGAAAAACCAGCAGGTATGCGTGATACACTTCCTGCTTTCTATCAAAAAAATGAAGATATCAAAAATAGAATTAAACAAGAGATGGAGTCTTGGGGTTATCAATTCATTCAGACTCCCACTTTGGAATATTACGATACCGTAGGTGAAGCTTCCGCCATTTTAGATCAACAATTGTTTAAGCTGCTGGATAGCGAAGGAAAAACATTGGTTTTGCGACCAGATATGACTGCTCCGATCGCGAGGGTCGTGTCATCAAGTTTGAAGCATGTTGCTTACCCGGTTCGCCTCGCATACAGCTCTCCTGTTTTTAGAGCGCAACAGCGAGAAGGGGGAAGGCCAGCTGAATTTGAACAAGTAGGTATCGAATTAATTGGTGAAGGAACAGCAAGTGCTGAAGCAGAAGCACTTGCTCTCATGTCAGAAGTGTTCAAAAAGGGCGGCATTGCTGCGTTTACTGTAGCCGTTGGACATATCGGATTTGTGCAAGAACTTCTTTCAGATATTCTAGGAAATGATGACCGAGCAGCTGAATTGTTGCGTTATTTAAATGAAAAAAATTATGTGGGCTATATTTCACATGTGAAGAAGCTTCCTCTTTCTTCTATAGATACTCAGCGATTATTAAAATTGTTGGACTTAAGAGGCGGGATCGAAGTACTTGATGAAGCATCTTCATTAAACCCGAACAGAAAAGGACAGCAGACCTTAGAAGAATTAAAAAATCTGTACAATCTCTTAGAAGATTATGATGCAACACAAAACATTGTCTTTGATTTTACGTTGTTTAGTCACATGAGTTATTACACGGGCATCGTGTTTGAAGGGTATGCTGCAGGAATTGGAGCGGCGATCGCGAGCGGAGGGCGTTATGATGATCTACTCAGCCGCTTTGACCGAAAAGCACCCGCTATTGGTTTTGCGATTCGAATGGACTATTTTGTAGAAGCGCTCGGAAACAAAAGTGATGATACAAAGAAACATTGTATTCTTTATACGGATGAGCGTCGAAAAGAAGCACTGACGTTGGCAAAAGAAAAGCGTAATGAAGGTACGCATGTTGTGTTGCAGAATCTTTCCGGAGTTAAAAATGTAGATGAATTCAGCAAACGTTTTGATGATGTGCAATATTTAATCGGAACACAGCAAGGAGAGGACTTTTCATGAGCACGGTATTAACGATGGCAATGCCAAAAGGGCGAATATTTGAAGAAGCAGTCGATCTCCTTAGACAAGCTGGATATCCACTGCCTCCAGAGTTTGATGAATCTAGAAAGTTAATTATCGATGCACCTGAAGCAGGTCTTCGTTTTATTCTGGCAAAACCGATGGATGTCCCTACCTATGTGGAACACGGTGTAGCTGATATCGGAATCGCTGGAAAAGATGTGATGCTTGAAGAAGAGCGTGATGTTTACGAAGTGCTCGATCTCAAGATCTCAGAATGCTATCTCGCAGTTGCTGGACTTCCAAACGGTCATGATCAGAGAGTTGCGCCAAAAATTGCCTCAAAATATCCGAATGTTGCGTCGCATTATTTTAGAGAGCAAGGTCAACAAGTGGAAGTGATCAAATTAAACGGATCGATCGAGCTTGCTCCACTCATCGGATTAGCCGATCGTATTGTTGATATTGTTTCTACAGGTCGGACCTTGAAAGAAAACGGACTTGTTGAACTAGAAAGAATCGCTGATATTACGTCGAGGTTGATCGTGAACCCTGCTAGCTACAGACTGCATGCGACTCGCATCAACGATCTTGTTGAGCGACTTCGGACACTTGTTGAGAGCAAGGAGGAAGTTCAATGAAAATACAACCAGTCACAGAACTGAAAAACTTAGAAAGAAGCGTTGAACAAAACACGGAGAAACAGAGAAAAGCTGTTCTTGATATTTTACAAAACGTGAAATCAAAGGGGGATAAAGCCCTTTATGAATATACAAAAACGTTTGATGGTGTTTCACTCTCATCTCTTGAAGTAACAAAGAACGAAATAGATGAAGCCATCTCTTCTCTTGATCCAAGTATGGTAGAAATCATTTCAGAAGCAGCAGATAATATCCGTGAATATCACGAAAAACAACGACGACAGTCCTGGTTTTTCACACGTGAAGATGGAACACTTTTAGGTCAAAAAGTAACACCACTTGATTCAGTCGGTGTTTATGTACCTGGTGGAACAGCCGCTTATCCGTCTTCCGTTTTGATGGGTGTTATACCAGCTGTTGTTGCGGGCGTAGAGGAAATCATCCTTGTGTCACCGCCAGGGAAAGACGGAAAACTTCCTTCTGCTGTGTTAGCTGCAGCTTCTATTGCAGGAGTTAAACGAATGTTTAAAATAGGTGGCGCACAAGCGATCGGAGCTCTGGCATATGGTACCGAATCGGTTCCGAAGACAGATAAAATCGTAGGTCCAGGTAACATATTTGTTGCCCTCGCAAAACGAGAAGTTTTTGGTGTGTGTGATATTGATATGATCGCAGGTCCGAGTGAAATCGCTGTCCTTGCAGATGAAACAGCAAACGCTCGTTACATTGCGGCAGACCTTTTATCACAAGCCGAACATGATCCCCGATCAGCAGCAGTATTGGTTACAACATCAAAAGTGTTAGCAGAGGAAGTGGCTGCGGAAGTAGAGACACAACTAGCTGAACTTCCAAGAAAAGATATCGCGATGCAGGCAATCAACGATCATGGAAGCATATATATCGTAAGTTCGCTTGAAGAGGGTACAGAAGTGATCAACCAGATCGCTCCTGAACACCTTGAAATCATGACGAAAGATCCTATGAGTCTGCTCGGGAAAATTAAACACGCAGGTGCCATTTTTCTTGGAGAATACAGCTCCGAACCTGTAGGAGATTATTTTGCAGGAAGCAATCATGTTCTTCCGACAAGTGGAACAGCGCGTTTTTCAAGTCCGCTTAACGTAGACGATTTCACAAAAAAATCAAGCGTGATTCGATATAGTGAACAAGCACTTTTAGAAAATGGAGAGAAAATATCAGCTTTTGCTCGCCTAGAAGGACTTGAAGCACATGCGAGAGCAATTGATGTTCGACTGGAGGACAAATAGATGGAAAATCAAGTGCGACAACATACGATTGAAAGAAATACAAAAGAGACACAGATTAGCTTATCTCTAAACATTGACGGAGAAGGACAAGCCGATATTCAAACACCTGTCCCTTTTTTAAACCACATGTTAGATGCAATCGCACGTCACGGACATTTTGATCTCACCGTAAACGCTGCAGGAGATGTGGAGATCGATGACCATCATACAACAGAAGACGTTGGCATCTGCCTTGGACAAGCGATACAGGGAGCCCTAGGTGACAAGCGAGGAATCAAGCGATACGGCAATGCGTTTGTACCTATGGATGAGACGCTCGCTCAAGTGGTGGTCGATTTATCCAATCGTCCTCACCTTGAATTTCGTGCAGAATTTCCAAGTCAGAAAGTAGGAACGTTTGATACAGAGCTCGTACATGAATTTTTCTGGAAGCTCGCGTTAGAGGCGAGAATGAACCTTCATGTGATCGTTCATTATGGCACGAACACACATCATATCATCGAAGCGATCTTTAAAGCTTTTACAAAAGCGTTAGATGAAGCCACACAGATCGACCCTCGGGTAAAAGGAGTGCCTTCTACGAAAGGAATGTTATAGATGATCGGAATCATTGACTATGGAATGGGCAACCTGCATTCTGTCTGTTCTGCACTAAAAAGAATCAATCAACACTATATCCTTTCTGGAGATCCTGAAGAACTGAATAAAACGGAGGGCCTCTTACTACCTGGAGTAGGTTCATTCAAAGATGCGATGACGGAGCTTGAGAAGACAGGTCTCGCTGATTTTATAAAAAATGAAGCTAAGAGCGGGAAGCCTTTAATGGGTATATGTCTTGGCATGCAGCTGCTTTTTGAAGGAAGCAGCGAGAATGGAATCACGAATGGACTTGGATTACTTCCTGGTAGAGTAGAGCGTTTTACAGGTAAAACAAGTGATGGACGCTCCTATAAAGTGCCACACATGGGATGGAACAATCTAAACTTTTTGCAAAGTGATCAGCCATTAGTAAAAGGAATAGACGAAGGACATGTTTATTTCGTCCATTCCTTTGTTGTACAGACTGAAAATAGAGAGGTACTGGCTGCGGTCGCTCACTACGAAGATGTAGAAGTTCCAGCTGTCGTTGGAAGCGGCACAATTATGGGAACGCAGTTTCACCCTGAAAAAAGTTCAGAGACGGGCATGAGCATGCTGAAAAACTTTTGCCGTATGGTTGAGGAGGGAAAACAAAGATGAGTGCATTTGTATTGTATCCGGCGATCGACATGCGAAATGGGAAATGCGTTAGGTTGATGCAAGGTGATTATGAGCAAGAAACGATCTATGGAGATTCTCCTTTTGATATGGCAAAACAGTTTGCAGATCAAGGTGCAGAGTGGATTCACATGGTAGATCTTGATGGTGCTAAAGACGGAAAGAAGATCAATCATGAGCACGTATTGCGTGTTGCAAAAGAACTACCCGCAAAGGTCCAAATCGGTGGAGGTATCCGTTCGATGGAAGACGTGTCATTTTATCTAGACGCTGGTGTAGACCGGGTAATCTTAGGCAGTGCTGCTGTTTCTAATCCCGAATTTGTTCGAAAAGCGTTACAGCAATACGGTGGTTCAAAAGTGGCGATCGGACTTGACGCTCGTGATGGATTTGTAGCTACAGAGGGATGGCTAGAAACGTCTCACATTAAAGCGGTTGATCTAGCGAAAAGATTAGTAGAAGAAGGAGCAGAAACGTTTATTTTCACTGACATCTCAAAAGACGGGATGCTTCAGGGACCTAACGTTGAAGCGATCGGAGAATTAGCGAGCATCACAGGCAAAGAAGTGATCGCGTCAGGTGGTGTAAGCTCACTCGATGATCTTGTTCGTTTGAAAGCAGATGAACGGAACATTGCAGGTGCGATCGTAGGAAAAGCTCTTTATACAGATCGATTCACTTTGCCAGAAGCGTTAGGAAGTGTGAAATAATGCTAACGAAAAGAATCATTCCATGTCTAGACGTTAAGGAAGGCAGAGTGGTTAAAGGGATTCAGTTTCTTAACTTAGTCGATGCTGGTGACCCTGTTGAGCTAGCAAGATTTTATGATGAACAAGGAGCAGACGAGCTCGTTTTTCTTGATATCTCTGCTAGTCACGAAGGACGGGACACGATGGTTGAAGTTGTAGAACGTGTAGCAGCAGAACTAGCGATACCGTTTACTGTCGGTGGAGGCATCAATAAACTCCAAGATATGAAACGTGTGTTACGTGCCGGAGCTGACAAAGTTTCTGTAAATACTGCAGCAGTGTTGCGACCAGAATTGATCACCGAAGGATCGGATTATTTCGGTGCACAATGTATTGTTGTTGCGATCGATGCAAAATATGACGAAGAGTTAAAGTCATGGCGCGTGTATACGCATGGAGGTCGCAAACCCACTCAATGGGAAGTCACGGAGTGGGCGCGAGAGGCAGTGAATCGTGGTGCTGGAGAAATTCTGCTGACCAGCATGGATAAAGATGGAGAAAAGTCTGGGTTCAATCTAGAGCTAACGAAGGCAGTGAGTGAGGCTGTAACCGTCCCAGTTATCGCGTCAGGCGGAGCAGGGTCCTCCGAGCATTTTAACGATGCGTTCACGATTGGAAAAGCAGATGCAGCTCTTGCTGCAAGTATCTTTCATTATAAAGAAACATCGATTGCAGAGGTAAAAGCAGATTTGCGAAAGTTAGGGGTGTCTGTTCGATGAATTTAGAAAAACTGAAATTTGATGAAAAAGGACTGATTCCTGCCGTAGTCCAGGATGTTCAATCTAAAGAAGTACTAACGGTCGCATTTATGAACCGAGAATCGCTCGAAAAAACAATCGAAATTGGCGAAACGGTATTCTTTTCAAGATCACGGCAAGAATTATGGCACAAAGGTGAAACTTCTGGTAATACACAAAAAGTTAAGAGTATCCGCTATGATTGTGATCAAGACGCTTTGGTGATCCTTGTAGAGCCCCAAGGTCCAGCTTGTCACACGGGAACATATAGCTGCTTTTCAGAAACGCTTTTTGAGGTAGATGAGAGAGTTGATGCACCTAAACCTGATCGATATAGCATTCTGACAGAACTTCAAGAGATCATTGCAAAACGCGAGCATGAGATGCCAGAAGGTGCTTACACTACCTATCTTTTTGAACATGGAGTCGATAAGATTTTGAAGAAAGTGGGAGAAGAAGCAGGTGAGGTAATCATTGCAGCTAAAAATCGTGATGCGGAAGAACTGAAATGGGAAGTTTCTGATCTTTTCTATCATGTTTTGGTACTGTTGCAGGAACAGAAGGTACCTTTAGACGAGATTCTGGCTACATTAAAAGAAAGACATACGAAAAAGGACAACTGAGGCTTTTTAGCTCGGTTGTTTTTTTGTTTTTCTATCATTGGAGGGGTTTTATGAGCGATTACGGAGATTTATGAGCGATTCCAGAGATTTATGAGCGATTGCAGAGATTTCTAAGAGATTCTGAGAATCTCTGTTCTCAAATCAATTACCGAGTTGCGAGCAATAAAAATCTTTGATAATACCTTCACCAAGAGTTCCGGAAACTTTTCGCATAACATACGAACTTCGGAACCCTTGACTCATACATCTTGTCACCCTTGCATCATTTTTTGTCGAAAGTTTCCTGCACATTATTTACAGTCTAAGGGGTGTTAGTCTTTTTAGGCTGTGTTATAATTTTTTGGTTGAAAACTTTGTAAACGGAACGATATAGAAGTATATATGTTTACATAAGTAGATGGAGGAACCAAATATGCATAAACAAAAACGGGCCAGTGCAGCTAGCGGCCGTGTTCTTCCCTTCATCCAGGATGGGGATTACTTTTTTGAAAAAGGAATAAAAGCCTATAACAGGCGTGATTTAAATACAGCGAAAAAAATGTTTGAACGGGCAGTTACCTTCCAGCCGGAAGAGCCCTCTTTTTTATGTCAGCTTGCTTCAACGCTTGCTGAGATTGGTGAATATGAAGAATCCAATAAGTACTTGCTGAATGCTCTCGAACAGTCTGGTTCAGATCTTTCAGAATGTCATTTCTTTCTTGCGAATAACTTTGCGCACTTAGGCATGTATATTGATGCTGAAGAACATGCTCGTTTATATATAGCGATTGATCCAGATGGTGAATTTGTGGAAGATACACAAGAACTGTTAGATCTTATCTCACTTGAAACAGGAAGCAAGTCTTCTAATTTGCCACTTTCGACGGAAGAAGAGCTGATCAAGCTGCATGATGAAGCGAGACAGTCGATCGAGCGAGGAGATCTACCACTTGCGCAACAACAGTTAAAAGAGATCATTTCGAATCACCCTAAGTTTTGGGCGGCGTATAATAACTTAGCACTCACTCATTTTTATAAGAGCGAGTTTGATGAAGCGATGGATGTTCTTCAAGATGTCTTGGATAAAAATCCTGGTAACTTAAATGCACTATGCAATCTTGCTATTTTTCTGTTCCATTTAGGGATGGACGAACCTGGTGGTAAGCTTGTTGAACGATTAAAAACGGTGCATCCGATGCATCCTGAACATCGTTATAAATTGGGGAATACGTTCGGTTTATTAGAAGAGCATTTGTATGCGAATAAATGGCTTCAATCTCTTAGAAAATCGTCATTTGTATACGATCCCGTCACAACACATATGCTGGCGGTATCTTACTATGCACTTGGACAAAAGGACCTTTCTATTAAAACATGGAAAAAGGTAATCGATCTCGATCCTGAAGGTCACGTGGCTCCTTTTTATATAGAAAAAGCGCAGAACGATGAGTTGAAGGTAGCAGGCGGGGACTATCAGTATCGCATCCCAACTAACAATCAGAACAAACCGAAAAAAGATCGACAAGCGAAAGCGATGGAACATATTCAGCAAGTTCGTAAAGGACTGGAAAAAAACAAAATTACGCATTTAATTCTTCTCAGAGGGAATAAAAATGAAGAGGCTTATGAGACGCTTCGTGATTTTTGTCTTAGAAAAGAAGAGTCCTTACTCGTTAAAGAAATCGCGGCTACAATCATGCTTGAACATCAGCCAGAACGAGCTGTGAGACTTGTTCATGATGATACTTCTGTAGAAGTGGGTACAGCGTCAAGTATTATTAGTATGGCGCTGGATGTTCTGCTTTCTGTAAAAGGAAAGGGTTCGGCACTTGACGAGCATGTATTGTTTTATTGGGCTGAAGCTATTAAGTTTGCGGAAACGACCGGTGAGCGAATCTTTGATAACCAAAAAGCAATTGCTGCGGCAATCGATCACTTAGCTCGTAAGCAAAAAGGGCGTTCTACCCAAAAAGGGATTGCTGAGCAATACGAGATCACCGTTTCTGTATTGTCTTTACGCATAAAAAAACTGATCGGTTGGGTGAATCGCAACGTTTGAGCAGAATGATGGACTTTACTCCTATATGCGAATAGGATAGAGATATAGTAAATAAGAATTTCCTTATATAAGGAGTGGGCATGAATGACTGAAGAAAGAATTTATGATGTAGCTATTCTTGGTGCAGGACCAGCTGGTATGACTGCAGCGGTTTATACATCACGCGCGAACTTGGATACGATCATGATTGAAAGAGGTATCCCGGGCGGACAGATGGCTAATACGGAAGATGTAGAAAACTATCCTGGTTTTGATCACATTCTTGGACCAGAACTTTCAAACAAAATGTTTGAGCACGCAAAAAAATTTGGTGCTGCATACGCTTATGGTGATGTAAAAGAAATCGTTGATGGCGAAGAGTACAAGACGATTCATGCTGGGAGCAAAACGTACAAAGCGCGTTCGATCATCATCTCAACTGGTGCTGAATATAAGAAACTAGGTATTCCAGGAGAAAAAGAATTCTCTGGACGCGGTGTTTCTTATTGTGCGGTTTGTGATGGAGCGTTCTTTAAGAACCGTGAATTAGTCGTTGTTGGCGGCGGTGACTCTGCTGTTGAAGAAGGTGTCTACCTGACTCGTTTCGCTTCTAAAGTAACGATTGTTCATAGACGTGACAAACTTCGTGCGCAAAAGATTCTTCAACAACGTGCGTTTGATAACGAAAAGATTGATTTTATTTGGAATCATTCAGTTAAAGAGATTCACGGTGAAAACAATAAAGTGAACAAAGTGACGTTAGTTCATTCGGAAACGGGAGAAGAACAAGATTTCTCAGCAGATGGTGTGTTCATCTATATCGGAATGCTGCCACTTAACGCTGCGTTTAAAAATCTTGGCATCACGAACGAAAATGGCTATGTAGAAACGAACGAACAGATGGAAACAAGAATTCCTGGGATCTTTGCAGCAGGAGATATTCGTGAAAAAACACTTCGTCAAATCGTTACAGCTACAGGTGATGGAAGTATCGCTGCACAAGCAGCTCAGCACTATGTGGAAACTTTGACGGAGAAGTTAAAAAACGTAACTTCCAATTAATGTGATTGTAACAGTGATGAAATAATTGTGGGGTATATTAAAAATAAGAAATTGACCCCCTTTTTATAAAGGCAAGACTTTGACACGAAGCTACGCTTCGTGTCCTTTTTTTGTTTTTATAGTGCATGCAAAAGAGTACCTCATTGGAATGGTTTTATTCTTATATTTATTCTCATCATAGACAAACTGTTTAAAGTGTAAGGTGGGAGACTCCTGCGGGACAGGCGGGCAGGTGAGACATTTATACGTGAAACGTACGAATGTGGCTCACCGCCTGCCCCGCGGAAAGCGAGCACCTGGAACGGAAAACAGTTACATTCAAAAACATCACTGATATTTCAAACTCATTTAATAGGTTCTTTTTTCACATAATAAGAAAAGCAAAATACCATAAATTAGAATGCTAAAATACGTCAAACCCTTGAGGCATCTGTATTGTGAGGGGTTACATAATTTAGTATACTAACAAGTAGGACATAGCCCTGAGGTGAAAACAAGTGCAAAGAGTAACAAACTGTGTGTTAATAAGAGATAATCAAGTGCTTTTGCTTCAAAAGCCTAGGCGGGGCTGGTGGGTAGCACCAGGCGGAAAGATGGAGTCGACCGAATCGATCCGTGACTCTGTTATACGAGAGTACCGTGAAGAAACGGGAATCTATCTGAAGAATCCGCAGCTTAAAGGTGTGTTTAATTTTATTATTAAAGAAGGCGACAAGATCGTTTCAGAGTGGATGATGTTTACCTTCTTTGCAACAGATTCAGAAGGTGTTGCATTAGATGAGTGTGAAGAAGGGATTCTGTCGTGGAAGCCTGTTGAAGAAGTACGCGAACTTCCGATGGCGCCAGGAGATCATCACATTCTTGACTATATGACGAGTGGCAGCAACATGATATTTGGCACATTTACGTATACACCTGATTTTGAACTGCTTTCTTATCGTTTAGACCCTGCATAAGTGAAGACGGGTCGCATAAAAATGGAACATAGCTAACTGGGGGGATATGGCATGGAAAGACATGATGTACAAATGGTGATTATTACAGGAATGTCAGGGGCCGGGAAGACGGTAGCCATGCAGAGCTTTGAAGATTTAGGCTTTTTCTGTGTTGATAATCTACCACCTGCACTACTCCCTAAATTTGTAGAATTAATGCAAGAATCTGCTGGCAAACTGAACAAGGTAGCCCTTGTAATGGACCTTCGTGGTCGCGAGTTTTTTGATCAGTTGTTTTCAACGCTTGATCAACTTGCTATCTCTTCTGACGTTCAGCCGCAGATTTTATATTTAGATTGTAAGGATGCAACGCTTGTACGTAGATATAAAGAAACGCGACGCTCTCATCCTTTAGCGAAGAGCGGAAATCCACTTCAAGGCATCACGCAAGAACGTGAGATGCTCGAAGAATTAAAAGGTAGAGCACAGCAAGTATTAGATACATCTGACTTAAAACCTCTTCAGTTACGTGAACGTATCATTCAGCGCTTTTCCGCAAATGCCGCTCATCCGTTTACGATCAACGTGATGTCATTTGGATTTAAGTACGGGATGCCGATTGATGCTGATTTAGTGTTCGATGTTCGCTTCCTACCGAATCCGCATTATATTGAACATATGAGACCACGGACAGGGCTTGAATCAGATATTTCGGAGTATGTTTTAAAATGGCCGGAGACGAATATGTTCTTAGAAAAATTGCTCGATCTGCTTCAGTTCATGATTCCTCAATATAAAAGAGAAGGCAAGAGTCAGCTGATCATCGGCATCGGATGTACAGGCGGAAAACACCGTTCTGTAGCTCTAGCTGAATACATCGGAAATGCACTTTCCAAAGAATATGTAACATTCAGCTCTCACAGAGATATGGGAAAGGATAAAGTGTAAATGAATAAGCAGCCGAAAGTGGTAGTGCTTGGCGGAGGAACAGGACTTTCTGTTCTTCTTCGCGGTTTAAAGCGCTATCCAGTTGATATCACTGCTATCGTTACGGTTGCAGATGATGGCGGCAGCTCTGGAAGGTTGAGGAGGGATTATGATATGCCTCCTCCTGGTGATGTGCGAAACGTGATCGCCGCGCTTTCTGAAGTGGAACCGCTTGTGGAAAAAATGTTTCAGCATAGGTTTAAAGTTGGCGACGGAATTACGGGTCATTCGCTTGGAAACCTGCTTCTTGCGGCCATGCATGATATTACTGGAGATTTTTTAACAGGTATTCGGGAACTTAGCCGCGTTTTAAACGTAAGAGGACAGGTACTACCTGCAGCGAAAAACAGTATAATTTTATGTGCCGAATTAGAAGATGGGACGATTGTTCAGGGGGAATCTAAGATCCCGCTGTCGAATAAGAAAATCAAACGTGTCTTTTTATCTGATGAAAAGATTGAGCCTCTTCGTGAAAGTGTGAAAGCGATTCAAGAAGCGGATCTGATCGTGATCGGACCAGGCAGTTTATATACAAGTATTCTGCCGAACCTTCTAGTGAACGGAATCTCTAATAGCATCCGCGAGGCAACGGCTCCTAGAGTTTATGTATGTAATGTGATGACACAGCCTGGTGAGACAACAGGCTACACGGCTGGTGATCATATTCAAGCATTGATCGATCATGTGGGGCACAATTTTATTGATGTGGTTATCGCAAACAATGAAAAGATTCCACCAGAATACTTGGATCTTTACTTGGAAGAAGGCGCATCACAAGTTCAGTATGATGAGGAACGGTTAAAGTCGTTCGGCATCGGTTTGTTGTGCGACAACATTATTCAATACGGAACGCTTGTCAGACATGATGCACAGCGTGTTTCTGATTTATTGTTAGGACTTATAGAAAAATAGAATACGGATTGAAATGGATGGAAGAGAGGTGGTGATGCAGGTGTCTTTTGCTGCAGATACAAAAAAAGAATTAACGCAGCTCGAACTGAAAGATTGCTGTAAAAAAGCAGAGTTAGCTGCCTTGATTCGAATGAATGGTTCCATCTCTTTCAGCAACAGAAAATTGATTCTCGATATCCCGACTGAAAATGCTGCTATTGCAAGAAGAATCTATACGTTGATCAAACGTGTATATCCTTATCACGTAGAGCTATTAGTACGAAAAAAGATGCGCTTGAAAAAGAATAATGTCTACATTGTACGTGTTTCAGAAGAATCAAGAGCATTGTTGGAAGATTTGAAGATTATTGACGGAGCTTTTACGTTTACCCGCAACATTGCAGAGGAATTTAATAAGAAAAGCTGCTGCCGCCGTGCATACATGAGAGGGGCGTTCTTAGCAGGTGGGTCCGTTAACCACCCGGAGACAAGCTATCACTTAGAAATATTCTCGATGTATGAAGAGCATACGGTTGCATTAGCTGAACTGATGAACACCTTTGAACTTAAAGCAAAAGTGTTAGAACGAAAAAAAGGATACATCATCTACTTAAAAGATGGAGAAAAGATTTCAGAGTTTCTTACTCTGATCGGTGCTCATCATGCTGTATTGTTCTTTGAGGACATCAGAATTTTAAAAGATATGCGTAACTCAGTAAACCGACTTGTAAACTGTGAGACAGCGAACCTTAACAAAACAGTAGGTGCTGCCATGAGACAGGTCGAGAACATCAAATTCATCGACGAACAGGTAGGACTTGAAACACTTCCCGATAAGCTGCGTGAGATAGCGCAACTAAGAGTCACACATCAAGAAATTACCCTCAAAGAGCTAGGTGAGATGGTATCATCCGGCCCTGTAAGTAAATCAGGTGTTAACCACCGATTACGCAAGATTGATGAGATCGCTACGAAAATTAGAAACGGTCAACCCATCCATTGATGTTTTATAGAGAGATAAGGTTTAGAGGAGGTAAGGTAGAATGGTTGAAAAGAAAGTAACCGTGCAGTTGAAGAGCGGACTGCAAGCACGCCCAGCAGCATTGTTCGTCCAAGAAGCAAACCGTTACACATCTGATGTATTTGTCGAGAAGGAAGGCAAGAAAGTGAACGCGAAGAGCATCATGGGAATCATGAGTTTAGCTGTAGGATCTGGCAGTGAGCTTGTACTCGCTGTTGATGGTCCTGATGAGAATGAAGCTGTTGAAGCCCTAACAGCTTTTGTCTCCAAAGCAGAATAATGGGGGTCTGACCCCACACAATTACAAACCGGTATTTTGTCCTTATGGAAAGGACAAAATACCGGTTTTTTCAATTTTACAGGGTTGGCCACCATCGTTCTCTTTATATAATGTATTAGAGGAAAAAGGGAGGCGATTCTTTTGCATCACTCAAGTTTCATGCATGACTGGTCGTTTGCCGCAGGATTAACGATTGTAAATATCCTTTTGACACTATACTTGATTAAACCTCGAAGAAGTACAGCACGTTTGATCTTTTGGGTTCTGATGTTGATCTTTATTTTTCTATATCCTTTCGCATTGGCAGGATTTTCGCTGCTAGGTCCAGCAAGTTCTGGACTGTTTCTGGGCCTCGCCTTTATGATTACGATCATATTCAGCCTCATTCTATTTTTCAGCGTTTGCTGGGTATGGGTGATTCGGCATTCGTTTTATCGCTAAAGAATACTATAGAAACTCATCAAATCACACAATGATCTTTCCTTAATTGAGAGTTGACAACATAAGGGGAACCCTATATATTAATCACTAATCAGGAGAATAGTAAGAGTTGAGATGAGTGGAGAAAAGAGAGCATAGTTTGAGCTGAGTTGAGAGTATTTTAATCCTCCGATTAAACCTCTTTCTTAGTTTATTTATGATGCAAACATCAGCCTCCGCTGTAAAAAGCGAGAGGTTTTTATTTTTTTGAAAGAGGTGGTTTGAACATGTTTATGCCAAATATAGAGGAAGTCATTTCTCTATCAAAAGAAAACTTTAATGTGATTCCAATCGGTTTTACTTACCTATCTGACCATGAAACGTGCATCTCCCAGTTTGAGAGAGTTCGTCATGAAGAACATGCTTTTCTGCTTGAAAGTGTTGAAGGCGGAGAGCGCTGGGCGAGATATTCGTATATTGGCAGAAAGCCTTTCTTAGTGGTTTCGTCATCAGGAAAGACAGTAGATATTAATTTTTTATATGATAAGAAAAGTATACAAAAGCAAGGTTCTCCGTTAGATATCGTGAAAGACTACGTATCACGATACAAATCTCCTAAACACTCTTCTTTACCTCCGTTCACGGGAGGTGCTGTTGGCTTTTTCGGCTATGATCTGATTCATACGTTTGAAAATGTCCCAAGACCAAAATCTGCATCTGAACAAGAACATGAAATGGAATTTTTGTTTACAGATGAAGTCATCGTATTCGATCATCTTAAACAAAAAACAACGATTGTGTGCAATCTGCACGTTTCTCCTGATGATAATGAAAAAATCTTACACGAAAAATATGAACAAGTGTGCAACAGAATTCGTAGAACCTATGAAGAGCTGCAGCAGCCTGTAAAAACGAAAGCTGTTCCTAAAGAGTTTCCGCTAACCGAAATGAAAAAAAATGAAGTCCGTTCTTCACATACTAAAGATGAGTTTTGTTACATGGTAAAGCAAGCGAAGGAATATATCAAAACGGGAGATGTTTTTCAGGTCGTATTATCCCAGCGATTCGAACAAGAAACCGAAGCAGATCCGTTCGATGTATATAGACTTCTTCGTTCGATGAATCCTTCACCGTATATGTATTATTACAAATCGAAGGATGCCTATATTGTGGGAGCGTCTCCAGAGCTTCTTGTCAAAGTCGATGATGGATGTGTGGAGAACCGACCAATCGCGGGAACCCGTCCAAGAGGTAAGACGCTTCAAGAGGATATAGCTTTTGAAGAAGACTTGCTTGCTGATGAAAAAGAACGAGCTGAGCATGTCATGCTTGTTGATTTAGGAAGAAACGATGTAGGAAGAGTGAGCGAATACGGAACCGTAGAACTGGATTCTTATATGGAGATCGAGCGTTATTCACATGTTATGCATTTGGTTTCACACGTGAAAGGCAAGTTACAAAAAGATAAAGACTTCTTCGATGCGCTCAGGTCTTGTATGCCGGCCGGTACCGTTTCAGGTGCGCCAAAGGTCAGAGCCATGCAGATCATTTCTGAACTCGAACAACAATCGCGAGGCGTGTATGGTGGTGCCATCGGGTACTTAGGATTTAACGGCCAGATGGATTCTTGCATCGCGATTCGGACGATCGTGTTTCAGGATGGAAAAGCCTACGTCCAAGCAGGTGCAGGCGTCGTAGCGGATTCGGTTCCTGAGCGAGAGTACGAAGAAACGGTCAACAAAGCAAAAGCGATGCTGAAAGCAATCGAGGGGGGGACAGACCCCAGACAAATACAAACCCCTGTTTTGTCTATTCGGTGATAGACACTCGCGCCCTGTGTAATTAATCTACCGTGCCTTGAAGCCAAAATCTCCTGAGCAGATTGCTATTATCAGATGTGTAAAATGGATATACTGTCCTTTATATTCTCATAATTGACCAACTTAAAGGGGCGAGTATAGATGAAAGCTTTAATGCTTGAAGATAAAAACATGTGGCGTGAAATGAAGGTACAAGAAACGGAAAAACCTTCACCAGGACCCGGGGAAGTTTTAATTCGTATCAAGGCTGCGGGCCTTAATCCTGTAGACTATAAGACTGCTACAAACGGAAACCCAGCCTGGAATTATCCTCACATTCTTGGTGTTGATGCAGCCGGGATTGTTGAAGAAGCAGGAGAAGGTGCTTCTGAATTTAAGCAGGGAGACCGTGTATTCTTTCATGGGAATTTTATGAAAAATGGCGGTTTTGCTGAGTATGCTGTGACAACGGCTCATTCTTTGGCTAGAATTCCAGATGAGCTATCATTTGAAGAGGCAGCGGCTCTTCCTTGTGCAGGAATGACAGCATACCAAGCGTTGATTCGTAAGATGAATCTTCAACAAGGGGAGACGATCTTGATTCACGGTGGAGCTGGTGGTGTCGGCGGATTTGCTATCCAGTTAGCGAAACTGATCGGAGCTACCATCCTCACAACATGTTCTCCTGAAAATGAGGAGTACGTAAAAAGCCTTGGGGCAGATCATGTGATTTTTTATAAAACTGAAGACGTTCATGCACGTATTATGGAACCTACAGACGAAGTTGGAGTCGATGCTGTTCTTGATACGGTTAGCCGTGAGAACGCTACGGAATCCTTAAAGAGCATCGCGTTCAATGGAAGGATTGCTTTTATTGCAGGAAACCCGGACTATTCGGCTGTAACACCATTCAGTCAGGCTCTCTCTTTTCATGAGATCGCGCTAGGTGCTGCTCATTTCTCGAATTCAATAAAAGCTCTAAAAGATTTAGCAACAATGAATGAAGAATTAGCTCAGCTTGTCGTTGAAGGAAAGATTTCAGCTATGATTTCTGAAAAGATCTCACTTGAGGAAGTACCAGCTGGACTCATCAAACTCTCTGAAAGACATGTTAAAGGAAAAATTGTTGCAGTTTTATAAATCACAAAAAAACTGGACTTGCAGATTCTGCAGTCCAGTTTTTATATGGCCTTATTATTTTTTAATATCTGTGCTATCTACAGATGTGATCAGTTTATCAACCAATCCGTACTTAACCGCATCTTCTGCAAGTAAGAAGTTATCACGGTCTGTGTCGCGCTCGATTACTTCAAGCGGTTGACCTGTTTTTTCAGAAAGAATCTTGTTCAGCTGTTCGCGCATCTGGATGATACGACGAGCGTGAATCTCGATATCACTTGCTTGACCACGTGTTCCTCCAAGAGGTTGGTGAATCATAACTTCTGAGTTTGGAAGCACGTAACGCTTTCCTTTTTCCCCTGCAGCAAGTAAGAAGGCACCCATAGATGCAGCCATACCGATACAGATCGTGGAAACGTGTGGCTTGATGAAGTTCATCGTGTCATAGATCGCCATACCAGCTGTGATCGAACCACCTGGGCTGTTTATGTATAACGAGATGTCTTTATCAGGATCTTCAGCAGCTAAAAATAGAAGTTGTGCTACGATTGAGTTTGAAACATTATCGTCGATCGCACTACCAAGCATGATAATACGGTCTTTTAATAGACGGGAGTAAATATCGTAAGCGCGCTCCCCGCGGTTCGTTTGTTCAATTACTGTTGGAATTAAGTTCATGGAAATCCTCCTTCTCCTTTTTCAAGTTAAACTGTACTGTCATCATACAAAAAAGGTCAAACAAGGTCAAACAATATGCTGTATGTAACTCATTTCGCCAGCAATGCTCAATATCCTTCTTACACCTTATGTATGGGCTATCATCATAATGCCCGCTAGAAGCAGGATTTTAAACCTATTGATTAGAAAACAATACCCTTAAAACAAGAATTATAAGCGCTAGTTTTCATTTTTAATCTCGATATAAGCGGTTTCTAAGTTTCGTATGCGGCGAACGATCTCACTGTTTTTGTTAAGATTATCGTTTATAAGCGTACCTACGATCGAACGGTAGTAGGCATTCATCGCATGTGTTTTCGTAAAAACATCTTTGTTGCGTTCTATGTATTGCTGAAAGTTCTCTTTAAAATAAGGTACTGAAAATGCTTCGCTCACTAGGTGTTCCTCCTTCATTCGTAAAAACCATTCATGAAAGGTTCATGTTCTTTATCTATCATAGCCTATCAAATGTCTATACAAAAGTATTATAAAATTTCTATCCCTTGTTTTGACAATTGGATTTTAGCATGTTATAGTTAATTCAACCATTTACGTTGTGAATATCTTTTGGATTTAAAGCGGTCGTACTTTTTGAATAAGAAGTGGAACACTTAAATCCACTTCAGAATTATTCAATTGAGTGCGCATTTTTTTATGCCTTTTTATTTACATAGTAAGTCGGTTAAAAGAGTTAAAACGCTTACATAGCGTTTGTAAGGAGGAAACACCCATGCAAAATGGTAAAGTAAAATGGTTCAACGCTGAGAAAGGTTTCGGCTTCATCGAAGTTGAAGGCGGAAACGACGTATTCGTTCACTTTTCTGCGATTCAATCAGAAGGCTTCAAGTCTCTTGAAGAAGGACAAGAAGTATCTTTCGAAATCGTTGATGGCGAGCGTGGACCACAAGCTGCTAACGTAACAAAACTTTAATAGTAAAGTTTAAAATGCCAGACTGCCTCCGGGCGGTGCTGGCATTTTTTTGTAGGCTAAAAAGCCACGGTTCCCAAGGAACGGTTGAATAGCTAGATGTCTTCCTCACAAATACAAATTTAAGGAGTTTGTATTTGTGTGGGGTCAGACCCCAAATTTTGTAGGATGTATAGCGCTTACATCTGTAGTATGATGAAGAAATAGGGGGGATCTAGAATGGAAATGGGTTTGTTTCAACAACAGAGCATGAATCTTGTCATGACAACTGAATTGCGTCAGGCCATCGCCATTTTACAAGTTCCCAGTTATGAACTGACGTCATATCTTCAAGAGCAGGCTTTAGAAAACCCGCTCATTGAAGTTGCAGAACCAAAGGGCATGTTCACAACATTAAAGAAGAACGTACGAAAAAATGGGATCAATGGCCGATCGGCGGATCATCAGCCACTCGAGCATCTAATCATAGAAAAAGAAACTCTTTTTGATTATCTATATAAGCAATCGATCCTTCTACCAATTCAAGAGCAGGATCGTAAACTTTTTCAATACTTGCTTTTAAGTATAGACGAAAATGGGTACCTTACCGTCTCTTCTGAGGAAACGGCCAACCGATTTCATACAACATTTGAAAAATGCGAGGAACTGATAGCTCTTCTTCAAACGTTAGAACCTGTTGGAATCGGCGCGCGGGATCTAAGAGAATGTCTGTTGCTTCAGCTTCAAGATCAGCATCTTGACCACACTTTAAGCTACATAATCGTAGATCAGTATCTCGACCAGCTTGCAGAGCGTAAGATGAAATGGCTCGCGGCTCATTTGAATGTAACACCTCAAGAAGTAGAGGAAGCAGCTGATCTATTGCAGACCCTTGATCCTCGACCAGGCGCAGCGTACGCTCCTGCCAGCGATCAGGCGTATTTATATCCAGATGTCTCTGTAACCGAAGAGAACGGAAAATTTCATATTGCGGTTAACGAGCAGTACTCACCAATATTAAAACTAAACGATAGTTATGAGACCCTAATTAACGGAAGAAACGCAACTTCGAAGTTTTTAGATGATTCGTTCCAAAAGTTCAATTGGTTAAAAAAGGCGCTGGATCAAAGAAAAGAAACGTTGCTTAACATAACGAAAGAGATCGTGAGAGTACAAGAGAAGTATTTTTTAACATTCAATCGATCGGATTTGATACCACTCACCTTAAAAGAAGTAGCAGATGAAATTGGTGTTCACGAATCTACGGTAAGTCGTGCCGTGAAAAATAAAGTGCTTCAAACATCAAAAGGGGCTGTTGAACTAAAATCTTTTTTCACAGCTAAAATCTTTACGCAGGATGGAGGGAGCGTTTCGGCAACTTCCGCCAAATCGGAGATTAAAAAACTGATAGAGAACGAAGATAAAACCAAACCTTTATCAGACCAGATACTCGCTTCTCTTTTAGAAAAAAACAGCGGTCTTTCGATTTCCAGAAGAACGGTTGCCAAATACCGAGAAGAATTAAACATCCCATCTTCTTCAAAACGGAAACGGTATACCTCTTAAAATAAGGTCTTTTCCTTACGGAGAAGTCCTTTTTGTTTGCCGCTATGGTCAAGATTATCTGAAAGATTGTTGCTTTTGAAGATGTATAGTCGCAGGAGCAATGAAACAACCTTGAGGCGGTCGGTGGAGACTTCTAATGGTGCAAAGCTGCAGGATGCTCATTGTTCGCCTCGTTGAAAGCGAGCGATTTGCAGCGGAGATCAGCAACTTTTCATGTACAATAATGGATACATACAAAACAGCTTAACAAATAGAGAAGGAGTACTAAAAATGGGTGAAAAAAAAGTCATACTTTATACGAAAATACATTGTCCACTTTGTGATGAGGCACATAAACTATTACAGAAGCTGCAGCAGGAGATTCCTTTTTCCATAGAGTCGATCGACATCTACCAAGATGATCTCCTTCTTGAAAAATACGGTTTGATGATTCCGGTTATTGAAGTCGAAGGGAAAGAAGTCGACTATGGAAATATATCCGAAAGTAAAGTAAAGAAAGCGCTTACTAATTTTTAATAAGTAAAAGTTGTTGAAATGTAGGGAGACTATTTGATAATATAAACTTGCCAGAGAGAAATTCGACACTTTTATGACAAAAAGTGAAGGCTGGCACGTTTTAAAAGATCACTTTCAGGGTAATCTACAATAGGTAATATTGGGACTTGGGTTAAACCAAGTTATTTTCTTAAGCTAATGGGACAAAAAATGACTAACCGGGACATGAAAAGTCCAACCGGTTTATCATTTAATTTACTTAAAAGCTTAATCGTTCATCTCATTGAATCAGGAGAATGTGCAATGAAAAAACTTATAGAGATACAGAAGAAGTTGCTGCCAGATCTTCTAGAAACGATGCGAAAGCGATACAACGTATTAAATGTTGTGAGAATCCATGAACCTATTGGAAGAAGAAGTTTAGCATCAACTTTGAACCTGACAGAACGGGTACTGCGCTCAGAAGTTTCGTTTTTAAAAGATCAAGGACTTCTAAACATCCAGACGGCTGGCATGTCACTAACATCAGAGGGGCATGATATTTTACTAGAGCTATCTGAGATGATGAAAGAATTGTCTGGTTTGCATGTTTTAGAATCGAAACTTAAGGAAATGTTAAATCTGTCAGAAGTCATCGTAGTACCGGGTGACAGTGATCAAGATGTTTGGGTGAAAAATGATATGGGTAAAGCAGCAGCAGACCGATTGAAGCGTCAGCTGTCAGCAAAGAACATCATTGCTGTAACGGGTGGAACAACACTCGCTTCAGTAGCAGAGATGATGACACCTATTCAAAAGGGACAACAGTTATTGTTCGTACCTGCCCGAGGCGGACTTGGTGAAAAAGTTGAGAACCAAGCGAATACCATATGTTCCACGATGGCTCAAAAAGCGAACGGGGAATACAGGCTGCTTCATCTACCAGATCAGTTGAGTAAAGAAACGTATCTTTCTTTGATGGCTGAGCCTGGTGTAAAAGAAGTCATGGAGCTTATACACTCCGCTGGTATAGTGCTTCACGGGATTGGCGATGCTAAAACAATGGCAGTACGTCGAAACTCTAACCCATCGGTTCTACTGAAGCTGGAAGAAGAAAAAGCTGTTGCAGAAGCATTCGGCTATTACTTTGATCAGCAGGGCGAAGTGGTTCACCGCGTACGCACGATTGGCTTGCAGTTAGATGAGCTGCAGAATAGTGATTTCATCATGGCGGTAGCAGGTGGATCTTCTAAATCCGATGCGATCGCAGCATTCATGAAACACGGTCCAAAAAAGGTTTTAATCACGGACGAAGGAGCTGCCCGACAACTATTGGGTAACTCGTAAGTTCATTTCCTACACGTTATTAAGGGGATTTCCCTTTATATAAAAAAAAAATTCTCTCTTAAATCAAGGAGGTCATTTTACATGGCAACAAAAATTGGTATTAATGGTTTCGGTCGTATTGGCCGTAATGTATTCCGCGCAGCATTCAACAACCCTGAGGTAGAAGTTGTAGCTGTAAACGACTTAACAGACGCTGACACTCTTGCTTTCCTATTAAAGCATGACACAGTACACGGCAAATTCGCTGGTTCTGTTGAAGTTAAGGAAAATGCACTTATTGTAGATGGCAAAGAAATTAAAGTTTTAGCTGAGCGCGATCCAGCACAACTTGGCTGGGGAGACCTTGGTGTAGAAGTAGTTGTTGAATCAACTGGACGTTTCACAAAGCGTGCAGACGCTGCTAAACACTTAGAAGCTGGCGCTAAAAAAGTAATCATTTCTGCTCCTGCTTCTGATGAGGATATCACTGTAGTTCTTGGTGTAAACGAAGACAAGTACGATGCAGCTAGCCACGATGTTATCTCTAACGCATCTTGTACAACGAACTGTCTTGCACCATTTGCAAAAGTTCTTCACGAAAAATTCGGCGTGAAGCGCGGTATGATGACAACTGTTCACTCATACACAAACGATCAGCAAATTCTTGATCTTCCACATAAAGATCTTCGTCGTGCTCGTGCGGCAGCTGAGAACATCATTCCAACTTCAACGGGTGCTGCTAAAGCAGTTTCTCTAGTGCTTCCTGAACTTAAAGGTAAGCTTAACGGTATGGCTATGCGTGTTCCAACTCCAAACGTATCTCTAGTTGACTTAGTTGTTGAACTTGACAAAGAAGTAACTGTTGACGAAGTAAACGCAGCACTTAAAGCTGAAGCTGAAGGCAACCTTAAAGGAATCCTTGGCTACTCTGAAGAGCCGCTTGTATCTACTGACTACAATGGCGACACTCACTCTTCTACAATCGATGCTCTTTCTACGATGGTTATGGAAGGAAACATGGTTAAAGTGGTATCTTGGTACGATAACGAAACTGGATACTCTAGCCGCGTTGTAGATTTAATTGACTATATCGCTAAAAAAGGACTTTAATAGATAGAGAAGAACAATAAGGAGGGGGAGAAGTCGTTTTAAACAGGCTTCTACTCCTCTTTCCCATGTAAAACCTGGGGATTGCTATTCTTTTAATCTTTTTACTAGTCAGGAGGCTGCATGTACTTATGAACAAAAAAAGTGTTCGTGACATCGATCTAAAAGGCAAAGTCGTATTTTGCCGTGTTGATTTTAACGTACCTATGAAAGATGGAAACATCACGGATGAAACGCGTATCAACGCTGCTCTTCCTACCATCAAATACTTAACAGAGCAAGGCGCTAAAGTTCTTTTAGCAAGTCACTTAGGACGTCCAAAAGGACAAGTTGTTGAAGAACTTCGTCTAACTCCAGTAGCAGAACGTTTAAGTGAGCTTCTTGGAAAAGAAGTTGTAAAAACGGATGAAGCTTATGGAGAAGAAGTTGAAAAAGCAGTCGCTAACCTAGAAGAAGGCGGCGTGATCTTACTTGAGAACGTTCGTTTTTACCCAGGTGAAGAGAAGAACGATCCTGAATTAGCACAAAAATTTGCTGCACACGCTGATGTGTATGTAAACGATGCTTTTGGAGCAGCTCACAGAGCACATGCTTCAACAGAAGGAATCGCGAAACATCTTCCTGCCGTTTCTGGTTTGCTGATGGAAAAAGAACTTGAAGTATTAGGAAAAGCTCTATCGAATCCTGATCGTCCTTTCACTGCTATTATCGGTGGTGCAAAAGTTAAGGATAAGATTGACGTAATCGACAATCTATTAGACAAAGTAGACAACCTGATCATCGGCGGTGGTTTAGGGTATACATTCATTAAGGCACTTGGCCATGATGTAGGGAAATCTCTTTTAGAAGAAGATAAGATTGAAACTGCTCGCGGTTTCATGGAAAAAGCGAAAGAAAAAGGCGTGAACTTCCTGATTGCTGAGGATGTTTTAGTAGCCGACGACTTTTCGAACGATGCTAACACGAAAGTAGTAGCGATCGATTCTATCCCATCTGATTGGGAAGGGCTTGATATCGGAACAAAAACGATCGAAAAGTACGTAAAGGTTATTAAAGAATCGAAGCTTGTAATATGGAACGGACCGATGGGTGTATTTGAGATCGACGCATTCGCAAACGGTACTCGTTCAGTAGCAAATGCACTGGCAGAAGCAACTGACACATACAGCGTTATCGGTGGTGGAGATTCTGCTGCAGCGGTTGAGAAGTTTGGTCTTGCTGATAAAATGAGCCACATCTCAACAGGCGGCGGTGCTTCCCTTGAGTTCATGGAAGGCAAAGAGCTTCCAGGCGTAGTAGCTTTAAACGACAAGTAAGCTTTTGTGAGCGGTTGATTTCCGCTCCAGGTGCTTCGCTTTCCGCGGGGCAGGCGGTGAGCCACTTGCCGCTTTGCGCCACTAAGTGTCTCACCTGACCGCTTGTCCTAGCCGAGAGTCTCGCACCTTGCGCTTCAATCAACTTGTCAATGATGTTTGAGAATGAACTTTAGCTCTACCCTAAAAGAAACACTCTTAAGAGGTGAAAAGAATGCGTAAACCTATTATTGCAGGTAACTGGAAAATGAATAAAACATTAACAGAGGCACGCAGTTTTGTAGAAGAAGTGAAAGGTCTTGTACCTATAGCTGAAACTGTTGACTCTGTAATCTGTGCTCCTGCGCTGTTCCTTGACAGCTTAGCAGACGAGTCAGAAGGTACACCACTTGCCATCGGTGCACAAAACATGCACTTTGAAGAGAGCGGTGCGTTCACAGGTGAAATCAGCCCTGTTATGCTAAAAGATCTTAACGTTCAATATGTTATTCTTGGACATTCTGAGCGTCGTGAACTTTTTGGTGAAACAGACGAGCTTGTTAACCAAAAGACACATGCTGCATTCAAGCATGGATTGACTCCAATCGTTTGTGTGGGTGAAACGCTTGAACAGCGTGAAGCAGACAAAACGAAGGATGTTGTTAAAGAGCAGACTGAAAAAGGTCTATCTGGTTTAACAGATGAGCAGATGAAGCAAACGGTTATCGCATACGAGCCAGTTTGGGCGATCGGAACAGGCAAAACAGCTTCTTCTGAAGATGCGAACGAAGTTTGTGCTTACATCCGCAGTGTTGTAGCCGATCAGTTCTCTCAAGATGTTGCAGATGCTGTTCGTATTCAATACGGTGGCAGTGTTAAGCCTGACAATATTAAAGAATTAATGGGTATGTCTGACATTGATGGCGCATTGGTTGGCGGAGCTAGCCTTGAGCCAAAATCTTACCTTCAGCTTCTGGAGGGCGTTAGCCGATGAGTAAAAAACCAGTAGCTTTAATCATCTTAGACGGTTTTGCTTGCCGTAATGAAGACAAAGGTAATGCTGTTGCACAAGCGAAAAAGCCCAACTTTGACCGCTACTGGGAAACGTATCCGCACGCTCAACTAACAGCTAGTGGGGAAGCAGTTGGACTTCCTGAAGGTCAAATGGGTAATTCAGAAGTTGGTCACTTAAACATTGGTGCAGGACGTACTGTCTACCAAAGTTTGACTCGCGTGAATCTATCGATCAAAGAAGGAGATTTTTACGAAAATCAAACGTTCATTGATGCGATGGATCATGTGAAAAAAACCGGCAAAGCACTTCATATCTTTGGATTGCTTTCTGATGGTGGTATTCACAGCCACATCGAACACATTCTTTCACTATTAGAACTAGCTAAAAAGCAGAACGTGGAAAAGGTATATCTGCACGGATTCTTGGACGGGCGTGATGTACCACCGCAATCAGCAAAAGGCTATATTCAAAAAACAGTGGACAAGATGAATGAACTCGGTGTGGGTGAAATCGCAACTCTATCTGGCCGTTACTATTCCATGGACCGTGATAAGCGTTGGGATCGAGTTGAAAAATCGTACCGCGCTATGGTTTATGGTGAAGGACCGGATTACAAAGATCCGTTTGAAGTTGTTGAAGATTCATACAGCAACGGTGTTCATGATGAATTCGTTCTTCCTTCTGTTTTAAAACAAGAGAATGGAGAGCCTGTTGCAACTGTTCAAGATGGAGATGCAGTTATCTTCTGTAACTTCCGTCCTGACCGTGCGATTCAAATTTCACAAGTGTTTACGAACGAAGATTTCCGTGGATTCGACCGCGGAGAAGCGTTCCCTAAAAACTTGTATTTTGTATGTTTAACGCACTTCAGTGAAACAGTTGATGGGGATGTAGCGTTCAAACCTACAAACCTAGACAACACGTTGGGCGAAGTTTTATCACAACAAAACTTTAAACAGCTTCGTATTGCTGAAACTGAAAAATATCCACACGTAACGTTCTTCTTTAGTGGAGGACGTGAAGCAGAGTTTCCTGGTGAAACGCGTATCTTGATCGACTCGCCTAAAGTAGCAACGTATGACTTAAAGCCTGAGATGAGTGCTTATGAAGTTACGGATGCGCTTGTTGGTGAGATTGAAGCAGATAAGCATGATGCGATCATCTTAAACTTTGCCAACCCTGATATGGTAGGTCACTCAGGCATGCTTGAGCCTACGATTAAAGCGGTTGAAACAGTGGATGAGTGCTTAGGAAGAGTGGTCGATGCGATCCTTGCAAAAGGTGGAGCTGCGATCATTACAGCTGACCATGGTAATGCTGATGAAGTAATTACGATGGAAGGCAATCCGATGACAGCTCATACAACAAATCCTGTTCCTGTAATTGTTACACAAGAAGGATTAGAACTGCGTCAAGACGGAATCTTGGCCGACCTTGCACCAACAGTTTTAACCCTTTTAGGTGGAGAACAACCAAAAGAAATGACAGGTAAATCGTTAATCAAATAAGTTTGTTTTACGGAATGTGTTCAAGGCCTCTTGTGCATATTGGCGGAAATGCCTTATTCTCAAATTACATTTTCTTTTAAAAGGAGAGACAATTATGTCAGCTATTATTGAAATTTACGCTCGCGAAGTTCTAGACTCTCGTGGTAACCCAACAGTTGAAGTAGAAGTTTACACAGAATCAGGTGCATTCGGACGCGCGATCGTTCCATCTGGTGCTTCTACTGGTGAATACGAAGCAGTTGAGCTTCGTGATGGTGACAAAGAGCGTTACCTTGGAAAAGGTGTTATGAACGCTGTTAACAACGTAAACGAAAACATCGCTCCAGAACTTATCGGCTTTGACGTACTAGACCAAGTTGGAATCGACCAAACGTTGATCGAGCTTGATGGTACTGAAAACAAAGGTAAACTAGGCGCTAACGCAATCCTTGGTGTTTCTATGGCTGTTGCACACGCTGCTGCTGATTTCTTAAACGTACCTCTTTACATGTACCTTGGAGGATTCAACTCTAAAACTCTTCCAGTTCCAATGATGAACATCTTAAACGGTGGAGAGCATGCGGATAACAACGTAGACATTCAAGAATTCATGGTTATGCCTGTTGGTGCTGAAAGCTTCCCTGAAGCACTTCGCATGGGTACTGAAATCTTCCACAGCTTAAAAGCAGTTCTAAAAGAAAAAGGCTTGAACACAGCTGTAGGTGACGAAGGTGGATTCGCTCCAAACCTTGGTTCAAATGAAGAAGCTCTTCAAACAATAATGGAAGCGATCGAAAAAGCGGGTTACAAGCCAGGTGAAGAAGTTCGCCTTGCAATGGACGTTGCTGCTTCTGAATTGTTCAACAAAGAAGACGGAAAATACCACCTTTCAGGTGAAGGTGTTGTTAAGACTTCTGAAGAGATGGTTGCATTCTACGAAGATCTTGCTAACAAATATCCGATCGTTTCAATCGAAGACGGTCTTGACGAGAACGACTGGGATGGCTTCAAGCTATTAACAGAGCGTATCGGTGACCGCGTACAGCTAGTTGGAGACGACTTGTTCGTAACAAACACAACTAAGCTTTCTGAAGGTATCGAAAAAGGAATTGGTAACTCCATCCTTATCAAAGTTAACCAAATCGGTACGTTGACTGAAACGTTCGACGCGATCGAAATGGCTAAACGTGCTGGTTACACAGCAGTTATCTCTCACCGTTCAGGTGAATCTGAAGACAGCACAATCGCTGACATCGCTGTAGCGACAAACGCTGGACAAATCAAAACAGGTGCTCCTTCTCGTACAGACCGTGTTGCGAAGTACAACCAACTTCTTCGCATCGAAGACGAGCTAGGCAACCTTGCTGTATACCCAGGAATGAACGCATTCTACAACCTTAAAAAATAATTGGGGTCTGACCCCAAACAAAGACAAATTCGCCATTTTGTCTTTGTGAAAAAGACAAGCCCCCGGATCAAGCACTAAAAGTGCTGATCCGGGGGCTGTCTTCATTTTTAAAGTGTAAGCCAACTCTGCTGCTTATCGAGAGCGATTGTTAGAATGAAGGATAGTAACAATGAGCATTGAGAAACTGATCATGAGCGACATCGTTTCAAAAACAGTCATCTTTGATCCCTCCAATCGTGTTACCCTTAAGATTCGTAAAAGCAGGGTTGTCCTATACCTAAAAAGAGAAAGATAGGTAATAAGGCTTGTCTTTTCTTGCATAAAGGATTTCAGAATTTATTACATATAGTGTTTTTATAGGATTGTGAGCGATTATAAAGATTTATGATCGATTCCAAGACTTCATGACCGATTCTAGAACCTCACAAACCTTCTCAGAATCTCTATATCACTGCCATCCTTCACGAGCTTATCAAGTTTCTTAAATCACCAATTACTTACCACAGCTCTTACCGAATTTCTCTCAAAACCTCATAATCCTTCTATTTTTAACGAAAATCATTTAAAATGCTTATAACAAGTACTTGTTTGATGTACGGGGGAATTTTTGATGAATGATAGTTTATACATACGCATAGAAGCTGGGGATCCTTATGACACGGGGAGTCTCATGCCATTGAAACCTGAAGGAGAAGCACTAGTCTTCGGTCGTTCTTCTCAAACAAACGAAACAGATGTGTCATTTATAAGCCCTTATGTATCTCGAAAGCATGCTGAGATTTACATGCAAGATGGGGTATCTTTTATTCGAGATCTAGATTCAAAGCACGGAACGGCGCTAAATAATCAGCTGCTCGAGCCACATTTGCCGAAACAGTTACAATCGGGAGATGTAATCAGCCTGGCGAAGGGTGTTATCCTTTTAACCTATCTGAACACTCAAGAAGATCAATCAGATCTTACGATGGAGTTCACCTCACCTATTCAACCTGCAGAGTCACAGATCACGAGCGGGTTGCATATCATTCCGGAACGCCGCCAGATCTCGATTGATGGTGAGCCATTATTTCTGTCAGGAAAACACACAGATCTACTTGTCTTTTTGTATCGCAAAAAGAATCAGGCAGTCAGCAGTGACGAAATAAAGATTCAAATATGGCCGGAGCGAATGGTTGCCGGTTCGAACGACATACCTGACGTTGGAAACGATGAGATCAATGCTCTTGTATACCGACTTAGAAAGAAGCTTGGTCCGTACGGAGATGCAATCGTTACTGTTCCGCGTTATGGATACATGTTGCAGATTAATTAAATAGAAACACCACCAAGAGTCTGTTAGAACCCAATCGTTCTAATAGGCTTTTTTTATTATAAAAAAAACTATCTAATTATCAGAAACTTATCATTTTCGTATGAGGAAAGAGTCATGATAAATCCATTTTAGACTAGACAAAAAGAGAGTAAATTAAATAAAAGGAAAAAACTCCTTTTTAACTTAGTTGTTTCTTTGAAATAGGTGTGGTGAAGAAAAAATGAGGGTAGAGGAAACTAGACGGGATCGTAGAGGAAGATCTTATCGATTTCGATTAATCCGTGCATTTATCATTCTATTATTTACGATTTTGTATATACGAACCTATGACCTGCAGATAACGAATGGGGAAAGAGCTCGTTTGAAATCTGAGAGCTATGAAGATGTTGTAATCAAAAAATCCATTTTCAATGATAACTACTACTCGTCCAAAAAAGACACACCACTAGAAACAGACATAAAACTCAACAAGTAACAGTAAAATGAAAATGGGGGATGTCCCCATTATTACGAAGAGGGGATGTTTATGATGCAACCACTTAAACAAGAATCTTCGGATGGTGCAGAAAACAAACTAGAAAAATTGAATCCGATCAGCTTTATTGGAAAAGTAAAAGAAACCAATGGCCAAGTATTTACCATCTCTCATAAAAAAACGTTGATGAAAGTAAAACTGGACGCTAAGACAGAGCTGCTCGATGGAGACAAGACGCTTGATATCGCGCCAGACGAAGCCGTCCAGCCAGGAGCTACCGTTCAAGTAGTTGGAATGTTAAACAAAAGACTGAATGTAATAAAAGCGGTTCGTCTCTATATTTTTCATAAAGAATTTGATATTAACTATTCAGGAACAAATTAATGAAGGTTCTGAAAAAAACTTTGCCTCGTCCCTTCAAGTTATGGTACATTTAGGGTAATGTAACGTGGAACGGTGGAGGTGTAACATACATGCTAACAGCAGCAAAAATCCTTCTTATTTTAGTATCAGTCGCATTAATCGTTGTCGTTGTTCTTCAATCAGGTCGTTCGGCAGGATTATCAGGTGCGATTACAGGTGGAGCTGAACAACTTTTTGGTAAACAAAAAGCACGTGGAATCGACGCATTGCTAAGTAAGTTAACGATCATTCTTGCAGTGTTGTTCTTCATTCTAACGATTTCAGTAGCATACTTTATTCCGATGAACTAAAGAACAGTCAAAAACAACAAGCGGTGAATGCCGCTTGTTGTTTTTTTAGTCTATAGAAACGCCGCATAACCTTTATGTGAGTGGTTGTGATATGATTTGATACGAGGATAAAAGGGTAACCTAAAGACAAAAAAGGTGGTAGCATGATAGGGTGTCTTTGCTTGCATGGGTTCACGGGTGGACCTTATGAGATCGAGCCAATTACTGAATATCTTGAAAAGCATACAGACTGGTTATTATCTGTGCCCACTTATCCTGGACACGGAACCGAACTCTCATTAAGAGGTAGAACACATACAGAATGGCTTCAAGAAGCGGAAAGTGCCTATTTGGAGCTTCGAGAAAAGGTTGAACAGATCTATATTGTCGGCTTTTCGATGGGCGGTATGATTGCAGGTTATCTCGCTTCAAAGTATGGGTGTGACAAATTGATACTGTTGAACGCAAGTGCCTACTATCTTAACCCCGCACAGATGATTAAAGATATTGCCAATATGATGGTCTCTGGTCTGAACGGTCAGCTGAGAGATCATGAATTATATAAAAGGTATCGAAAAAAGTTCCTTGATACACCTTTCAGTGCAACGAGAGAGTTTCAGAAGCTTGTAAGAATGATCAAACCTGAATTCTCACAAGTCTCAGCACCGACTCTGATCGTTCAAGGGGAGTGTGATGGCCTTGTTCCGAGAAGAAGTGCTGAATATCTATATAAGGCGATAGCAGCCTCTAACAAACGTCTTTGTTATTTTAAAGAATCAAAGCACATGATCTGTCATGATGTAGAGAAAGAAGAATTAATTCAAGAAGTATATCAATTTCTAACGAATGAATAGGAGAGGTACAACATGAAAATCGCAGCACCAAAACCGTTTTTCTTTGAAGGTGGAAAGCGGGCAGTCTTAATGTTACATGGGTTCACAGGCAGTTCAGCCGATGTACGAATGATGGGGAGATTTCTGCAGAAGAAGGGCTATACGTGTCACGCCCCTCAGTATAAAGGACATGCTGTTCCTCCTGAAGAATTAGTACACACAGGACCCGAAGACTGGTGGGAAGATGTGATTGGTGGCTACAATCATCTAAAAGAAAAAGGCTACGACGAGATTGCTGTTTGCGGCCTTTCGTTAGGTGGAGTGTTCTCTTTAAAACTTGCTACCGAACATCCTGTAAAAGCCGTTATTCCGATGTGCGCACCCATGTCTATCAAGAGTGAAGAAGTGATGTATAAAGGGGTTTGTGCGTACGCTGAAGAATATAAAAAGCGTGAACAGAAAACAGCAGAACAGATTCAAGAAGAGATGGAAGAATTCAAAAAAACACCGATGAATACGTTAAAAGCTCTTCAAGACCTTATTCAAAGTGTAAGAAATTCGGTAGATCTCGTATACGCACCTACCTTTGTTGTGCAGGCTAGAAATGATGAAATGATAAACACGGATTCTGCAAATATTATCTATGATGAAGTAGAAAGTGAAACGAAAGATTTAAAGTGGTATGAAAACTCATCACACGTTATTACATTAGACAAGGAAAAAGAACAGCTGCATGAAGATGTTTATGCTTTCTTAGAAGACCTTGATTGGTCAGAATAGAACCTTTTTTCCTTAAAAAGGAGGTCAGTTTTTGGATAAACTGCAAATACTCCAGCTTATGAAAGAATCGGAAAAACCGATGACAGTTACAGAGATTGAAGAAGCTCTTCAACTTCCTGACGCTGAAGCTTTCAAGAAACTGGTTTTAACACTTAACGAATTAGAAGATGAAGGTTCAGTCGTTCGAACACGCACGAACCGTTATGGATTACCTGAAAAGATGAGCCTGATCAAAGGCCGCGTTCAAGGTCATGCAAAAGGTTTTGCGTTTCTTATCCCTGAGGACTCTGAACAAAAAGATGTGTATATCTCACAATCAGATATGAATGGTGCGATGAGTGGAGACACAGTCCTCGTACGTTTAAACCAAACATCTTCAGGATCACGTCCTGAAGGTACGATCATTCGTATTTTAGAGCGAGGGGTTACAGAGGTTGTCGGAACGTTCCAAGAGAGCCGTAAATTCGGTTTTGTTGTAGCTGATGATAAACGGATCCCGAATGATATCTTTATCCCTGCAGACGGCGTTAACGGAGCTGTAGAAGGACATAAGGTTCTTGTGAAGATCACAAAATATCCTGAAGGCAAAAACAGTGCCGAAGGAGAGATCATTCACATCATCGGTCATAAGAACGATCCAGGGGTAGATATCATCTCTGTTATCTTCAAGCATGGACTGCCAAGAGAGTTTCCTGTTGAAGCGCTCGAGCAAGCTCATAACACACCAGATGAGATCGATCCGAAAGATATTGAAGGACGTCGCGATCTTCGTAAGGAAACCATCGTAACCATTGATGGAGCAGACGCGAAAGACTTGGATGATGCGGTTCATGTGATCAAGCTTCCTAACGGTCATTACAAGCTTGGCGTACATATCGCAGATGTTACGCACTATGTAACCGAAGATTCTCCGATCGATAAAGAAGCGCAAGAGCGCGGTACGAGTGTGTACTTAGTCGATCGTGTTATCCCGATGATCCCACATCGTCTATCGAACGGTATCTGTTCATTGAACCCGAAAGTAGATCGCTTAACGATCTCATGTGAGATGGAGATCAACCACGATGGTGAAGTCATTAAACATGAAATCTTCCCTAGTGTGATCAAAACAACAGAACGAATGACGTATACAGATGTTCGTAAAATATTGCAGGATGAAGACGAAGCAGTTAACAAGAAATACGAGTCACTCATTCCTTTCTTTAAGCTGATGGGAGAGCTTGCTGAAGTTCTTCGTAAAAAACGTTTTGCACGCGGTGCGATTGACTTCGACTTCTCTGAAGCAAAAGTACTAGTAGACGAAAACAGCGATCCACAAGATGTTGTTCTTCGCGAGAGATCAGTCGCAGAAAAACTGATCGAAGAATTCATGCTTTGTGCGAATGAAACTGTAGCTCAGCATTTTCACGAGCTCGAGCTTCCGTTCATGTACCGTATCCATGAAGATCCTGATGAAGGCAAATTAGAGCGTTTCTTAGAGTTCATCGGTATGTTTGGTTATGCGTTAAAAGGGACTGCAAGCGACATTCACCCGAGAAGCCTTCAACAGTTACTAGAAACCGTAAAAGGTGAACCGGAAGAAATGGTGATCTCAAAGATCATGCTTCGTTCCATGAAGCAAGCGAAATATGATCATATGTCACTGGGTCACTACGGATTGGCGACAGAGTTCTATACACATTTCACGTCACCGATTCGTCGTTACCCAGACTTGATCGTACACCGACTCATCCGTACGTACCTGTTTAAAAAAGACACTGGACCAAAAACAGTCAGTCATTGGAAAGCGGAACTTCCAGGTATCGCTAAACATTCATCAGCGATGGAACGCCGAGCTGTTGATGCTGAACGCGAGACAGATGAGCTGAAAAAATCACAGTTCATGCTCGATAAAATTGGAGAAGAGTTTGATGGAGTGATCAGTTCTGTAACGAACTTTGGATTGTTCGTTGAACTTCCAAACACGATTGAAGGACTCGTACATGTTAGCTACTTAACGGACGACTATTACCGATTTGATGAGAAGTTTATGGCGATGATCGGTGAGCGAACAGGTAACGTATTCCGAATCGGAGATGAGATTTCTATCCGAGTTGCAAACGTGAACGTAGATGAACGCGCGATTGATTTCGAAATCGTCGGTATGAAAGGCACACCTCGTAAACGTTTTAAAGATCGCCAAAAAGTCATCGATATTGGAGATACACCAAAACGTGGACGAGGAAGAAGAAGCAAGAACCGCTCAAGTGAATCAGAGCGTTCAAGCGGTCCTCAAGATTCAAAGAAAGGGAAGAAAAAACCTTTCTACAAGCCAGTTGCAAAGAAAAAAGGCAAGAAAAAGAAGAAATAATAAGGCATGTTGGTCAAGGTTCATCTACAATGGTGAACCTTGACGTTATTTGACCATATTGCTATAATTAAACTTCACTTGCTGTGGGGAGGATTGAGTTTTACATGCCAAAAGGAGAAGGGAAAGTAGTCGCACAGAATAAGAAAGCGCGGCACGATTACCACGTCGAAGAAACATTTGAAGCAGGAATTGTCCTTCAGGGCACGGAGATCAAATCCATTCGCGCAGGCAGGGCAAATTTAAAAGATTCTTTCGCACGTGTGCAAAATGGCGAGTTGTTTCTACACAACATGCACATCAGCACATACGAGCAAGGAAACCGGTACAACCATGATCCACTTCGTACGCGTAAGTTGCTTTTACACCGCAAAGAGATCAACAAGCTGTTAGGTGCAACAAAAGAACAAGGATATTCAATTGTTCCTTTGAAGATGTATCTGAAGAATGGTTTTGCGAAGCTTTTGATTGGACTTGCAAAAGGGAAGAAGCATTACGACAAGCGTGACGATCTGAAGAAAAAGGATGCGAAGCGAGAGATCGAACGTGCATTCCGAGATCGCCAGAAAGCATAATTGGTTCCTTTTACAGGATGTTACAATTGAGACGACGAAGTAAAAATGTTATACTGAGTACACAAGTGAATAGAAGCGATTAAGCTTTTATCTCTTTCCGAGGTTCCGCAGAATTAGGTTTCTGCTTACCATTTTATATGGGGACGTTACGGATTCGACAGGGGTAGTTTGAGCTTAAGTTGCGAGTCGAGGGGGTCGGCCTCGTTAAAACGCCACAGCCAATAACTGGCAAACAAAACAACAACTTAGCTTTAGCTGCGTAATAGCACTTTAGCTGTTCCTCCCTCCATCGCCCATGTGGTAGGGTAAGGGACTCACTCTTAGTGGGCTACGCCGGTTGTCCTCCGCCTGAGGACGAAGGAAGAGAATAATCAGGCTAGCGGTCCAGGCGCCTGTCGGCTGGCAGACGGATCCGCGAAATGCGAATAAACCGACTACACTCGTAGAAGCTTAAGTGCCAATATCTTTGGACGTGGGTTCGACTCCCACCGTCTCCACCATACATAGGTGGATTACAGGACTCGCCCTAGGGTGAGTCCTTTTTTGTATGCTAAATTTGGGCAAATGTCGATATAATCTGATTTTCGCCGATATATTTAAAATCTTGCCGATATAATTCAAAAGTTGCCGATATAACAAAAAAGTTGTCGATATCTCATTTCATTAAAGGATTTTGCTACCAGACAAAAGAACTATTAGTAACATAATAACGAAAGGAGTAAGACTTTGATCATCAAAAAACGAACAAAGCCGATCAAATTATTTAAGTTTGAGGCGCTATTTAGGCGAATTGCTCTCGAGCACCCAAAAAGGCAAATCGCTTCTGAACTATATGCAAAAAGTATGGCAGGATATCGCGGTGAGCGTTCTTTAGATTTCCCGCTGAGTTTTTTAACCGAACAAAAATACCATATCTTTCATGACCTCCGTCTTTATGATGGTACACATTACTTCCAAATTGATTGCCTTCTCTTATCCTCAAAATTCATGATTATCATCGAAGTGAAAAACATAACAGGAACACTTATTTTTGACTCTATTTTCAATCAGTTAATACGGATCAACGATAACAAGGATGAAACAGCATTCAGCAGCCCAGTTGTCCAAGTAAATAGACAAGTGGAGCAACTTCAAAAGTGGCTTAAGCTTCAGAAATTCCACTCCATGCCTATTGAGCCGCTTGTAATCATCGGAAATGATAAATCCGTAATCAAGTCCACTGAAAAAGAAAAATCACAAAACCTCTCGCAGTTCGTATTACCCTACTATGTTTTACCTGAAAAAATAAAAGAACTTGAGATAAAGCACACAACTCATCTCCTTACTGACGAATGTCATCGTACCCTCTCCAACCAACTTCTGTTACAACACACCCCACTCGAATTCAATATCCTTCAACGTTTCCAAATCCCAGAAAGCGAATTAATAAAAGGAATACAGTGCACGAACTGTAAATTCTTTAGTATGCAGAGATCGTTTGGCACGTGGGCTTGTAAAAGATGCATGTCTGCTTCTAAAGACTCGCATATACATGCCTTACGTGATTATTATCTTTTGATTGGCGATACGATCAATAATCGGCAAATGAATGACTTCCTCCATATCAACTCACCTCATATAACGAAACACCTTTTAAAATCACTATGTTCTACAACAATCGGAACGAATAAAGGAAGAAAATATGAACTATCCTTCGATTTTGAATAATTTCATTCTCCTTCTGAAAAAGAACGTATTCAAACCGTATATTTTCCCCATCCTATAAAATAGGAAGGTGAAAAATAATGGACTTATTAAAAGAATTAACCGAAACGAATGGTGCTCCTGGTTTTGAAAAAGCGATTCGAGAGATTATGAAGCGCGAGATCAGCAAAACAGGTGCCACATTAATGAACGACCATATTGGCAGTGTATTTGGTGAAAAACACGGATCTACGAATGACGGTCCTAAAATACTTCTTGCAGGCCACATGGACGAAGTCGGATTTATGGTCAGTGAGATTACAGAGCAAGGGTATTTGCGCTTCGTTCCATTAGGAGGTTGGTGGTCACAAGTTCTTCTCGCACAGCGTGTCCATGTTCAGACGAAAACTAAGACATTCACGGGTGTCGTTGGATCAAAGGCACCTCATATCTTAACAGCCGATGAACGAAACCGGGTGTACCCGATGAAAGAGATGTTTATTGATATTGGTGCAAAGGATAAAGACCAAGTGAAGGAGTGGGGAATTAGAGTAGGTGATCCGATCCTTCCGATATGCCCCTTTGAACTGATGCCTGACGGTGACACCATTCTTGCTAAAGCACTCGATAATCGAGCAGGCTGTTATACCGCTCTTCAGGTACTAGAACAGCTTCAAAACGTCAAGCACCCAAACACCGTCTATTGTGGTGCGACCGTTCAAGAAGAAGTGGGGCTTAGAGGAGCCATTACAGCACCTGCGATCATGGAACCAGATGTCGCGATCGCACTCGATGTAGGCGTTGCAGAAGATGGTCCTGGTGGGAACGCGAACAAAGCGAAGCTCGGAAAGGGGCCACTCATTACGTTCCTCGATTCGTCCATGATTCCGCACACCGGTTTTCGGGACTTAATCATCGAGGTTGCTGAGAAACATAACATCCCTTACCAAGTAGACGTGATGCTTGGCGGAGGAACGGATGCGGGTAAGTTCCATCTATTCAAAAAGGGTATCCCAAGTCTTGTAGTGGGAGTTGCGGCGCGATACATCCACAGTCATACATCCATGATCAGTAAAAGCGACCTAGAAAATAGTGCAAAGCTTTTAGTAGAGCTCGTGAAGGTTTTAGATAAAGAAAAGCTTCATTCGCTTCTGGAATACTAAACGCTACTCAAAAAAACCTCGTTGGATTTTATTCCAACGGGGTTTCTCACTTTATCGCAATATGTTACAGTGTTATAAAAAGTTTTACATCATTCTTTGCTAATCATCGAAAAACGTCTATTATATAGAGATGAGAGTATAAGTTGTTAAAGGAGATCAGTAATTTTTATGGACATCCTATTGTTATTAAAAGCCCTTATTTTAGGGATTGTTGAAGGTTTAACGGAGTTTGCTCCTGTATCATCTACAGGACATATGATTCTTGTCGATGACATGTGGTTAAAATCACAAGACTTTTTAGGTAAATATCCTGCAAATACATTCAAAGTTGTCATCCAGCTTGGTTCGATTTTGGCCGTAATTGTTGTCTTTAGACAGCGATTCATCGATATGCTAGGACTTAGCAGAAACAAAGCAACAAATGAAATCACAGGTAGCCGTTTAAAATTAACGCAAGTCATTGTAGGACTCTTGCCGGCAGGTGTTCTAGGGCTGTTGTTCGAAGATTATATCGACGAGTACCTTTTCACGACTAACACTGTGCTTATCGGCCTCGCAATTGGAGCAGTTCTTATGATTTTTGCCGATCGCTTTGCTGCTAAAAATCAAAACCCTGTAATTGATACAGTAGATCAGATTACGTACAAACAAGCTTTCTCGATCGGATTGATTCAGTGTTTATCTCTCTGGCCAGGATTTTCACGTTCAGGTGCTACGATTTCAGGCGGTGTCCTTCTAGGGCTTAGTCACCGTGCTGCAGCTGATTTCACATTCATTATGGCTGTTCCGATCATGGCTGGTGCGAGTGGGATCTCCCTATTAAAGAACTTAGAATATTTTAGTATGGATGCTATGCCGTTCTTTGTAGTTGGATTTATTAGTGCGTTTGTATTCGCTATGTTATCAATTCGTTTCTTCTTAAATGTTATTGAAAAAGTTAAGCTAACGCCATTTGCGATTTATCGTCTAGTGCTAGTAGCTGTTATCTTTTTTGTGATCATGTAATAAAAAAGAAACCCCACTTGATTCAAACAAGTGGGGTTTCACTATTTTTTAATATTGCTCCATTCTGCTGTACCAATCGTCGTATTCACGCTCTGCTTCTTCACGTTTTCTTCCGTGTCTTTCCTGAATCTTACCGATCATTTTTTCACGGTCACCTTGTGCTTGATCGTAATCATCATCTGTCAAGTTGCCCCATTGTTTCTTCGCTTCACCTTTTAACTGTTTCCATTTGCCTTCCATTGTATCGTTTTTCATATTGAATCATCCTCCTTTTAATATTTGTTGGAATATGAATCTTCATAACGATGTGCGTTTGTGGAACGGTACGTACGGAATGTATCATTAACTTGCCTATGTCGACTAACTTCATTCGTATCAACGAGAACAAGGATGTCCCCAGCTTCAACAGATTGTTCATATTCTTTCGCTTCATTTTCAGGTATTCCTAATCCTACTAGAGCTCCTACGATTCCGCCTGCTCCAGCTCCTACAGCTGCTCCACCTAGTGCTGCAGCAATCGGTCCTGCGGCTACAATCGGGCCGATTCCTGGAATTGCAAGTGCGCCTGCACCTAATAATAGCCCGCCAATTCCACCTAGAATGCCACCTGTGGCCATTCCTGTAGCAGCCCCTTCAGGAGCTTTTGAGCCGGTTTTTTCTTGAATGTGTTTTACTTCTTTTTTGTCTTTTGCGATCACTGAGATTTCGTCATCACTATAACCTTGGTCTCTCAGTTCTTTTATCGCATCAATCGCATCATCTTCTGAACGGAAAACGCCAACTACTTTACCATGAGTATCCATCGATTTCCTCCTTTTTTGTAGAAGATTAGTACGTAGTTTGTGTTCCCACTGGCTGGGGTGATAAAACATGAACTTGCAGGTTCGACAAAAGTATACATAAAAAATAGAACGCAACATTTGGAAGCATTTAACACAAAAACACGTATTGTACTTGTTTACAATTTATGGTTTGATGTCTATATAAAGGAAAAATGATTAATGAATGTGGATGGGGATTGAAATGGATATTTTTATTGGCAGACAACCGATCTTAGACAAAGAAGAGAACGTTGTTGCTTATGAACTTTTATATAGAAATAGTGAGAATAATAGGTATGATGGATTGGATCATGACAGCGCCACGATCGATGTGATGGTGAATAGTTTTGCGGGAATCGGAATTAAAGAAGTCGGTGAACGCAAGAAATGTTTTATAAACTTTACGGAGAATTTGTTGTTAAATCGGATTCCTACATATATTTCACCTCAATATATCGTCGTTGAGATTTTAGAAGATGTTCGGTTAACGGATGAAGTGCTTGAGGTCTGTAAAGAATTGAAGAATAAAGGATATATTATTGCGCTGGATGATGTTTCGGTAAACCGGAACTTAGATAGAGTTCTGCCTTATATCGATATTATAAAAGTAGATTATTTATTAATGGATGTCCACGAGATGAAGGTCATGATTGAAACATATCGGGAGCAGATTACATTTCTAGCAGAAAAGATCGAAACGCGGGAACAGTTTGAAGAAGCCAAAGAGCTAGGATTTGAGTATTTTCAAGGCTACTTCTTTAGTAGACCCGTTATATTGCAAGGAAAGGACATCGCTCCTATTCCTACGAACTATCTTCTGCTATTAGAAAAGTTGAATGGTTCCGATCCAGATATCCATGAGATCAGCAGCTTGATCCAACGAGATCTCTCACTTTCGTATAAGCTATTAAAAGTGATGAACTCTGGTACTTACTTTTTCAAAAGCAAGATTACAACGATCAAACAAGCTGTCGTCCTAGTTGGACTATACGAGATTAAGAAGCTCGTGATGATTCTGATGATGTCTAGCTTGAATAGAGTGGATAATCAGTTAGAGATCGTTAAGATGAGTCTTACTCGTGCTTTCTTTTTTGAACGCATCTCAAAATACGTAGGTGTATCTAAGAACCACCTCTACATGTTCGGAATGTTTTCCCTTATCGATACTTTGTTGAGTAAAAACATGCAAGATGTAATCGCTGACCTACCAATTACAAATGAACTTGCAGAAGCTCTTTTAGGCAACAAAGATTCTTATAATCTTGCTCTGCATATTGTACAAGGTTTAGAGAGAGGTTCATGGCTGGAAATTCAGTCGATAAGCCACACGATCAACCTGACAGAAGCGGAACTCTATACGCATTACCGTGCAAGTACATTATCTGCCGACAAATTTGTAAAAGCGGATACAGAAGTGAAAGTCTAGCACTATCACATGACAAGAACCTCAAGTTGAAATGGGGTTCTTTTTTATTTGAAAATCCTCAAGAAAGTAAAGAATGATACTTTGGAGTAAAATACAAACATGTAAAGGAGGAGGTAGGCGATGAAATTAAGCATACTCGATCAATCCCCAATCTCATCCGGTCAACATGCACAAGAAGCTCTTCAAGCTTCTTTGCAACTGGCAATAGAGGGGGAAAAGCTAGGCTATACCCGTTATTGGATCGCAGAACATCATAATTTTAGCGGCTTATCTTGTTCAGCGCCAGAAGTGATGCTGAGCTATATAGGGGCAAACACAAAAAAGATTCGACTCGGCGCAGGAGCTGTGCTTTTACCGCATTATAAACCATACAGAGTTGCGGAAACCTATAACATGCTTGCTACTCTTTTTCCAGATAGAATCGATCTTGGTATCGGTCGTGCTCCTGGGGGATCGGCAGAAGCGTCGATCGCTCTTTCGAACAATTACCTGGACAATGTTCGAAAAGTACCTGAATTGACTAAACAACTGCTGCATTTTCTGCGTAATGATTTTCCAAAAGACAGTATGTTTTCTAAAATACAGGCGACTCCAGTTCCTGAAACCTCGCCTGTTCCATGGATACTTGGAACAAGCAAAAAAAGTGCTGATTTAGCTTCAAGATATGGAACAGCCTATGCATTTGGTCATTTTATGAGTGATAAACCAGGACCAGGAATCGTAGCTTCTTATCAAAAATCATTTCAACCGAATCCCTCATTAAAATTAGCGAAAACGATCGTTGCTGTGTCTGTGATCTGTGCAGAGACAACAGAGCACGCGGAGGAACTTGCATTAGCAGGAATTCTTTGGAGAAAACAAAATGCTTCTGGTGAAGGAAATGGTGTTCCATCCATAGAAGAAGCACACCTCTCTTTTTCAATAGAAGAAAGAGAACAATTCAAATCAGAAGCAAAAAGAAAAATGATTATCGGTAACCCACAAGAGGTAAAGAGAGAACTATATAGACTTGAAGAATTGTATAAAGCAGATGAGATGATGATTGTGACGATCACCCACTCTTATGAGGACCGAATAAAGTCATACGAATTAATAGCCAACCATGTCCTTTCCACATGAGGGAATAAGCAGTATTTTTTATTTACGAAAGCAAACTTGTTATACTAGTAGCGAATTATTAAAATATAGTAGCTAATTTTTTGTTGCTTTAAATAAGGAGGACGTTACGATGTCCAATAAAAAAAGTTTGAGTGATGTAAAATGGTCAGTTCTTGACCTAGCACCAGTCGTTGAAGGTGGAACGGTAACTGAATCGTTTCAGAATACGTTAGATCTCGCTCAGCATGCTGAAAAATGGGGATACAACCGCTATTGGTTAGCTGAACATCATAATATGCCCGGAATCGCGAGTTCTGCTACTTCGGTCGTAATTGGTCATGTGGCAGGAGGTACGTCTAAAATTCGAGTTGGCTCTGGTGGGATCATGCTTCCTAACCACGCACCGCTCGTGATTGCTGAACAATTCGGTACTCTCGATGCCCTGTATCCAGGTAGAATCGACCTCGGTCTAGGCCGCGCACCCGGAACAGACCAGGTAACAGCACAAGCACTTCGCCGTGATCTGGGCAACATGGGTGATGATTTCCCGTATCAGCTAGATGAGCTGCGTACCTATCTGGATCCAGAACGAGCAGAATCACCGATGAAAGTTAGAGCGGTTCCTGGAGAAGGACAAGATATTCCAATCTGGCTTTTAGGTTCAAGCGGATTCAGTGCACGATTGGCAGGTAGAGAAGGACTGCCGTTTGCATTTGCGAGTCATTTTTCGCCAGATAACACGATTCCTGCTCTAGAGCTATACCGCAATACATTTACACCATCAGAAGTACTTGAGCAACCGTATGCGATGGTTGGAGCGAACGTTGTGATCGCAGATACTGACGAGGAAGCTGCACGAATCGCTACATCCCTGCAGCAGCAGTTCGTCAACTTAGTGCGCGGAAACCCAACGAAGCTGAAGCCTCCTGTTGAGAGCATGGACGGCATCTGGAGTCCGTATGAAAAAGCGGCACTCGACCAACAATTACGCACATCCTTTATTGGTAGTCCTGAAACGGTTAAAGCTAAACTACAAGCGTTCTTGGACGAAACACAAGCTGATGAGATCATCGTAAATGGTCAAATTTACGACCATGCTGCAAGATTGCGCTCATTCCAGTTATTATCAGAGATCGTAAAATAGCATGAATGTTGATTAGCGTACTCCTGAGAGGAGTGCGCTTTTTTGTTGGGGTATTGAACTTACGGAGTTGTCGAAGTTTGTAGACTCGCAGATAACTTTTGGATTGAAAAGCAAAACTCGTGGATAAAACAGCAAAACTTTTGGATTAATTGAGAAAACAGATTGATTGAGACCTTCTAATACCTAACTGGGGAGATGCCGCTTGCAGATTTGAAGCGTACAGAATGTAGCCCATCGCTTGCCATGAGGAAAGTCAGCAGCCTTGAACAGCTTCTAAAAAAGAACATTTGTTTGCTTTTTTGAAGGGTTTTTCCATCCCGATATCGAAATTAGTACCTTGAATAACAAACTTGGAGGTAAGAATGATGGAAAAATCGCTACAGCTCCACCAATTCAACTCTTGGGCCAATGAAAGAGTCTTTGACACACTAAAAGAACTTCCAACCGAAATGTACAGAAAAGAGGTAGAAAGTGTCTTTCCTACGATCGCTGATGTTCTTGTTCACATGTATCAAGTTGATTATGTTTGGCTACAGGTACTAAAAGGTGAAACTTTCGATGATATTTTTAACTCCTTAAAACAGCTACACGAAGAATTAAATGGTGCTGATCTACAAAATATGCATATGAAGTTTCAAACCATGTCTGAAGACTACGAGCACTTCATCAATGGAAAAGAAGATTTATCTGCAGATATTACTGTTCATCACCCACACTTTGGAACACTAAATTCAAACTATGATGACCTTATTCAGCACATTGTAAATCATGGCACGTATCATCGAGGTCATTTATCGGCAATCGTCAATCAGCTCGGGTATAAAGGAGCGTCAATCGATTATATTTTTTATCTTTATTCGCTACAAGAAAAAAAGCAAACTTCATAAGATTGTTGAAAAAGGCATATCCAAAGAGATATGTCTTTTTTGTTACGTTTAAACCGATCTCTGCAAAAGTTATAGAAGAGTGATTGACAAGCTGCTTGTCCACCATGTAATCTAAGTTTGGAAATAGATAGTTCAATGATTGAACAGTTAAAAAAATGAACAAACAGGAGGTTACCATGTCACAACTATCCATTAAAGAACTTGTTGATCGTTATATTGATCTCACATTTGCCGTTCACAAAAAAGGGGAGTCCCTCGTAAAAGAACAGCTGCAGAGTGAACTTTCTAATGATCAATTTTATACATTGAAGTATATCTACAAGACAGAGAACTGCACATCAACCGAACTGGCGAAAGTATTTGATGTGAAAAAAAGCGCGATTACAGCTGTGATCACAAAATTGTGGGATCAAGACTTGATTGAGAGAACGAGAGATCAAAATGATCGCCGCGTCGTTTATCTCACATTAACAGAAGCGGGACTCGAGCTTTACAAAAAAACAGAAGAGAGAATCTATAACTTAGTAGAATCCATCATTACTCAGTTTGAAGAGCAAGAAATCAAACAATTTATTGAAACGTATGAAAAGATCAATAACATTTTAACAATACTTCAAGAAAAACAATAAGCGGGGGGAGAAATCGTGCGGTTTATTTTAAAACAAAAATGGCTGGTGATTATAGCGTGGATAGCCGTTGTGGCCGTTCTTATGTTCTCGGCACCTAACATGGCTGAGCTAGTACGAGAAAAAGGACAAGTCGATGTACCAGACGGCTATTCATCATCATTAGCTTCAGATATTATGAGCGAAGTCCAAGAACAAGAAGGCGGTGGAGATGAGTCTTCGGTAGCACTGGTCTTTACAGATGAAAAAGGACTTAGCGCAGCAGATAAAAAAGAAGTTGAGCGTGCAATTCGTCAACTTGAAAAAAATAAAGAAGAACTAGGAATCACGGAGATTCTGACTCACTTTAATGAAAAAAGTCTGGAGAAACAGTTAGTCTCAAAAGATGGAAACTCTATCTTAACGTCAATAAAAGTAGCTTGGAACGACCGTGAGCCAAGTGAAGTGAATGAGGCTCTATACAAAACGATAAAAGACAACAAAGTAGACCACTATTACACAAGCAATTGGATGATCAACGAAGATCTTGTAAAAAGTTCTGAAGAGGGACTTAAAAAAACAGAAGGCATTACAGTTGTTTTCATACTAGGTGTATTGCTCTTAGTATTCAGATCTGTAGTTGCACCACTTATCCCATTGCTAACCGTAGGTGTGACGTATCTTGCTTCACAATCTATCGTAGCGATGTTAGTCGATTCGTTCGACTTTCCGATCTCTAACTATACGCAGATCTTTTTAGTTGCTGTACTGTTTGGAATTGGAACGGATTATTGTATTCTCTTACTAAGTCGATATAAAGAAGAACTAACACTCACAGAAAGTAAAACAGAAGCGATCATCGCAACATATCGTCAGGCGGGACGTACTGTTTTCTTTAGTGGATTGGCGGTAATGATTGGATTTGCAGCGATCGGTTTTTCACAATTTATTCTCTATCAATCTGCAGCAGCTGTTGCGGTTGGTGTAGGTATACTCTTAATAGCACTATTTACGATCGTTCCATTCTTTATGATGGTCTTAGGTCACAAGATCTTTTGGCCATCTAAGAAAAAAGCGGAGCATGGCGAAAGCAAGCTTTGGGCAATTGCGGGAAACTTTTCGTTAAAGCGTCCGCTGTTGTCGCTCATACTCGTTGCGGTCATTTGCGTACCTTTTCTTGTAACATACGATGGCAAATTATCGTTTAACTCTTTAGAAGAAATCTCAGGAGATGTTTCATCGATCCAGGCTTTTAATGTGATTGAAAAAAGCTTTGGAGCGGGAGAATCGATGCCAACAAACATCGTTATAAAAAATGATGAAAGAATGGATTCGACTTCATACATGGAGCTTGCTGAAAAGATTAGTCAGGAACTAGAAAAGGTTAACCATGTGGATGCGGTAAGATCTGTTTCCAGACCTACTGGCGAACCGGTTGAAGATTTCTTTGTCTACAAGCAGGCTGAAAACTTAGGTGATGGCCTCGGTGATGGAAAAGAAGGCATTAATAAAATCAGCAGTGGACTTATGGAAGCGAGCGGTGAGTTATCAAAATCTGAACCGCAGCTGACTGGTGCGACTGACGGCATTCAACAGCTTATCGACGGTACGAGTGCTACTCAATCTGGTTTAAACGAGATTCAAAAAAATCTAGTGAAGATAGAAGATGGAATCCGAAAAGGAACCCTAGGAGCAGCTGACGCACAAAAGGGACTACAGCAAATAAAGTCCAAACAGCAAGAGCTGCTGAAAGGTTATCAAGCGATTCAGCAAGGCTATGAAAAAGCTGGATCAAATCTATCAACAATTCAATCCAACTACGTAAAATTAGGTCAAGGATTAGGAAGCTTAAATTCGGCCTTAGCTTCAATTACAGAACAAGACTTTCAAGCGTTGGAAGATCGTTATGAAATTCCAGATAACGATGCAGAGTACCAGAAAATAAAGAATACAGTGAAAGCTACTCAAAACCAACTGCCTATTATCAAAGGTCAACTAGACCAATTAAACGGTGGATTGAATCAAGTCTCATCAGGTGTTCAACAAGCCAATGGTAAATTTAAAGAGATAAACGGCTACCAACAAAGCATCATTGGTGGACTTCAGCAAGTGATCGATGGTACAGATCAACTTCAGTCAGGTCTCGGGCAACTTGCTGATGGTCAGGGTCAGATCGTTGATAATGTGCCTAAGTTAACAAACGGCTTAAGAGGTATCAATAGCGGCCAACAAGAACTTCTAAAAGGTTTTGAAGATCTTGGTGGTCAGTTTAACCAGTTAACAACCGGTCTGGATCAGAGTGCTGACGGATTGAATCAAGTGTCAGATGGTCTTGGTTCTGCGCAGGATTATTTGAGTAACCTAGCCGAAACAAAGGATAAGAGTGCTTTTTATATGCCAGAAGAGGTCCTTCAAAGCAAGGATTTCGAACAGGCACTGAATGCTTATCTATCAGAAGATCGCAAAACGATGACGATGGATGTAGTGTTTGGAATCAATCCTTATTCAAACGAGTCTATAGATGAAGTAGGCGAGATAAAAGAAGCGATCAATCGAGTGACAAAAGGAACGGAGCTAGAAAACGCAAAAGTGGCAGTGGGGGGAATCACGAGTTCAAACGCTGACTTGCAGACTGTTTCTAGCAATGATTTCTCAAGAACCGTTCTGCTCATGCTAGTAGGAATCTCAATCATTCTCGTATTCTTGTTCCGTTCATTGATTATGCCTGTCTACTTGATCGGTTCACTCATTTTAACGTATTACACGTCAATGGGGATCAATGAATTCATCTATGTGAACCTATTAGGATACACAGGAATCAGCTGGGCTGTTCCATTCTTTGGATTCGTCATCCTTGTGGCGCTCGGTGTTGATTACAGCATCTTTTTAATGGATCGATTTAATGAATATAAAGATCTTACGGTTGCAGATGCGATGCTTCTCGCTATGAAAAAGATGGGGACGGTTATCATTTCCGCCGTTATCATATTAGGTGGAACATTTGCTGCGATGATGCCTTCGGGAATGCTTTCATTATTGCAGATCGCGTCCATCATCTTAGTAGGGTTGCTTCTATACGCATTTGTCGTGTTGCCGTTACTCATCCCAGTTTTAGTTAAGAACTTTGGTGAAGCAAACTGGTGGCCGTATAAACGAAGCTAATAATAAAAAAGATGGTTTTAAAGTGCTCAGAGACACTTTAAACCATCTTTTTTTGTTTTCTATAAAATGTGTGGCTGAATCAACCAATTATTCAGCTGTCTTACTTTCTTTTTGAATCTTTTGCTTTAATTCCTCGATGTATTTCTTTTTAGCTTTTTCATCCTCTAGATTGCCAGGTTTCTTTTGTTGCAGGTATTTTTGAAGAGCATTATTGATCTCTTCTGTTGTGGCATTCTCAGGAATCTCGCCTTTATCTTTTAGCATCTGTATGATTTTTTCATCATTCGCAATCATGGTTGTCACCTCATTCTGTTCTGCAGAATTAGAATTCGAATCAGAGAAATCTTTCGTATCAGATTCTGCCTTTTCTTCTGATTCTTTTTTCCCAGGAAGATTATCGTTTTCTTGTGTGCTGCAGCTCATAAGAAAAGTCAGTGTAGAAACCGTTAAAAATACGCGTACAAACTTTTTCATCTCATACCCTCCTTATTAACAGTTTACCCTAGGAAAATAAAACCCAACTGCAAGTATACAGTTGGGTTTATGAATGAATGTTTATTTTTTGCGAGAGATCTTGATCTTCGCTACAGAATTATCTTTACTCTTTCCTTCAACTGAGAACTTTAGACCGTATTGTGGAACGTTACGTCCTGCGTCTAGAAGTCCAGGGTTAGAGTAGTTATCTTTATCATAGAATACGGAGTTTGGATGAATCGCGTTATCTGTCAGCGATGTTCCATTGATTGATTTGTAATCTAGGAACATCGGCTTCCCTTTATCTGTGTTGAATGCAGCATCATGGATCAAGTAACGAGTAGCAGCTATTTTACCATCGCTCCATTTCAGCGTTTCTTGGTTCGCATCGACTACGCCCAAGAAACCATCTCCAGGGTGGAGGCCTGTCCAGTTGTCAGAATAGCTGTTATCCACGTACCAAACTACAAGTCCGCCATCATAAGACATCAAGCTATTTCCACGTGCAATGTGAGCAAGTCCTTTATCAACACCTTGGTGATTTCTCCATTCTAATAAGTAGTAATGATCAGAATAGAATTTACCTTGATTCTTCGTGAACCCTTCTTGCTTAAATGTAGATGTTCCTTCAGCATTATCAAACACTACTTCAGTTCCATCAACATTGATAGAGATATCATCTACAAAGAATCCAGGCATTGTTGCGGCTACATCTGTCCAATAGTTGAACTTTAGGTCAATCTTCTTACCAGCATAAGCTGATAGGTTGAACGCTCCGTTCACCCATTCACCATTAGTGCTTCCTGTAATACCATGGCCAGGGTTCTGATCGTTTGGATTCGTATCCGTAGTCAGGTTACCTTTAACAGTCACCCAATCCGTTGCTCCCTCTTCTTTTACTTGGATAGAAGCATAATCCCAATCTGTTTCAATGTCGTACCATGTTTTAAAGTTAAGTGTAGCTGTTGAAGCTTTTGTAAGATCAAGAGATGTAACTAATGAGTTATCTAAGTCATCTCCGCTGCCGCTGAAATATTGATTCGCGCCGCTATAAGGCTTGTTAACAACTGTTTCTTTTTGAGGAAGATCAACACGAACGGCATCATTGTTTGTACCTTTCGTGTTTGCTTGGTCAAGAAGAACGTCGATTCCTTTACGGTCGATCTCTTCGTAAACGAACGTTTCTCCACTTAACCAGTTACCACCGATATACGATTGTAAGAATTCTTTAGACCAAGCACTGAATCCAGTCGGCTCAGTACCAGGAACTTTACCAGCCCAGCTTCCGCTAGACATGATCGACCAGTATGCAACAGGCTCACCTTGGCCAGAGTACTGTGTATCGTACTCATCCGGAAGCTCAAGATCATGACCATATTCATGAGCGAAAACGCCAGCTGCTCCATCAGCAGGTTGAACCGTATAATCGTAAGCTCCCATCATGCCGTTCCAATAATCAACTTCAGACTCTGAGCCTGCGATTGGGAAAGGTGAGCCTAGGTTCCATCGGTGGCTCCAGATTGCGTCACCAGCAAGTGCACCTCCGCCAGCTTCTTCACCAACGCTTGAGTGAACGATCATAAGGTGGTCTACTAAACCATCAGCTTCACGCGTATTGCCATCTCCATCCAGGTCATAACGATCTTCTTGATCATAGTCTCCTAGATTAATGTTAGGATCTTTTGCAGCTGCTTCTAAAGCTTCTTTTACTAGAGAGCGAGCGTCTTTGTCGTTACCGTCTGGAGTAGGAACATTTCCTCCATAAAAAGCAGCTGGATGTTTAGCTTTATACCATCCCCCAACACTACCTGTTACAGAATAACTTCCGCCAGATTGCTGCTCGTAATACTGCTTCATGGAGATCAATTTTTCTCCATTCGGCCCTTCATATCCTTTTTTTCCAAAGACTAAGTCTTCATAGTGTTTCTTAGGATATTCTTCATAAAACATATCTGTTTCGCCTGCTTTAATGTTCGTAGCAGGGTAGTCTGGAAACTCTATCATAAGAACAAGAACGTTATCTACTCGCTTTTGTCCTTTCCACTTTTCTTCTTTTACATTTTTAATCTTATCTTCTTTTCTACCGTCTTTTTTAAGTCCTTCTTTTTTGTGCTTACTTCTAATTTCCTTACGTTTTTCACTATGTTCATCTTCTAAAGCACCTTCAGAGAATTTAGATGCGTTCTCTTGTTTTTTGTGCAAGTATTGTTGTAATTTCTTCTGTGCATCTGCTTCAGATGCGTTTTTACTGATTTCGCCCTTTTTCTTCAACATTTCGATCAACTTCTCATCGTTGGCAACTCCTAAATCAAAAGGACCTCCGCCATGCTTATGTCCTTTGTGATCTTCGTGTTGTTGAGTTGCTTTTACATTCGATGAAACATTTTCTGGTGCAGCACTAACACTTGAAAAAGCAGAGCAGCTTAACATTGTAGCGAGTGCAGCAGATACCCATTTCCCTTTTTTCACCAAGATTCCCCCTAAATCGTAGTAGTTACCGAAAACCGACATATATTGTCGGATAATTCCGTGTATTCAAAATGTTACCACGATAATGCATCTACTAGAATAGGAGATAACTCCCGTGTTTTTTAAATAGAATAGGGAGTATTTACTATTTAAAGAACTATTTTCAAACACTTTTATTTTGAAAAAATGGTGAAGAATGTTTTAATTTAGGAGTTTTCATATAGTTCTTTAGACACGAAAAAACAACTCTCATTCAAAGAGCTGTTTTTTTAGCTTTTATAAAAGTTTAGAGTAAATCGTTTAACTGCCGTTCTATTCTTTTGAAATGGAAATAAAAGATTAAATAGATGAAGCTGTAGATGATAAGAAAGCACAGGAAGCAGATTATGAGTGGAGAAGTTTCAACAGGTACCCACTTTGCAAGTATGACAATGGGGAAGAAGAATGCTACTGAAGTTAAAAAGTGAATACTAGTTTGTTTAAGGGTACTCCATTTTTCAATATCGAAAATCACCGATGCAGTTGAAAAGTAGATTCCGACCAGTATTGAACCTGTGAAATTCAGCCATAGTTCTTTTATAGTTATCTCAATTTCTATTAGCATGTAACTAGTTAAAGCAACAAAAAATATTACCGCACCAAAACTCAATCCGATTAAAAGCTTTTTAAGAAAACAATTATTCACAATCATTCATTAGTACCTCCATTTAAAAGTTGTTCTTTTAGCGCTTTAACATATTTTTTACTTACATATTCCCGGTGTCCAGAATGAAAGTACACACACAAATTTCCGTTAAACGATAACTCAAAACGTTTAATCTGATTTACGTTGCCTACTACTGATTTAGAGAAGCGTGCAAAATAGTGATTCCTCAAATGACTTTGGATCATAGTGAGATTCATACTTACTTCATATTGTGATTGTTTCGTTCTTGCATAAGTTCTTCTATCTTCAGAAAAAAAATAATCAATTTCTGAGGGTTGTAAAATAAATGTTTGATCTTCCTTCGTCCCAAAAATTTTTATGTGGCTTGTTTTGCTGTTTTTAAGGCAAAGGAGGATTCTCTCTAACTCAGAAGTCATTTCATTTGTTTGAATCGTAATGGCAGTTTGTTCAAACCTTGAATCAATATCAATCTTAATTTCCAACTAACATCACCTCATAAAAAAGTATCGCATAATTCAAATCAAAAGTACCATAATTTGGTATAAGAAGGCTGGGATTATGTTTGAAAGAGATAATTTTTTACTTAAATGTTTATTTCATTTAGCTAAGGGTAAATAAATGGGTGGACCATCAAAGAATTACGACAGAAAGATTTTTAGAAATGAAAGGTTGGTCATTTACTTTGTCTATTCATCTAAAATCAGCACTTAAAAATAAATCCGTTAAAAACTTTGAAGAAGCAACTGAGAACATTCTTCATTTTATGAGCAAACTTATCAACATAAATACGTTGTTTATTGCCAAGAATGACAACCAAGTAAATGAAATCAAAAAAGCTGTAAATAAGAATGCTGTATTGATTCAAGAAGGTGCAACAATGCCTTTTCAAGAAACGTTCTGTAAAGTGAGCGTGGATCAAGGCAATGAAATTCTTCTAATAAAAGATATTACGCAGAATGAACGAACGAGGCATTTGAATGTGACAGCGGATCTAGGTGGGGGAAGCTTTATTGCGATTCCGATCTATTATGAAGATGGTGAAAATTACGGGACGATCTGTGGTCTTGATACAGAAACCTTTGAATTTACAGATCAGCACATCGAGCTTTTCCAAACGATGTCCTCCTTATTGACTTACGTGTTAGAACTGGATAAGGCGAATAAAGAAATAAAAGAAATTTCAGTGCCTATTGTTCCTTTAACAAAAGGCGTTGCGATCCTTCCGATCATTGGACATATTAATGAATATCGAGCAGAGCTTATCATTCAAAGCACACTTGAAAGTAGCATGCAATTAGAACTTGAACACATGATAATTGATCTTTCAGGAGTCAGCAGAATCAATAACACTGTTAGTGAATATCTGTTAAACATCGTGAAGTTGTTAAGATTAATAGGCGTCACTCCAATTCTCACAGGGTTCAGACCTGATCTTGCCATAACCACTTTACAAGTTGATGTAGATTTTAAGGGGATCATGATCACGAACAATTTAGAGAGCGCACTGACTCAAATCGGATTTAGTCTAAATAAAAACGAAAATAAACATTTAAGATCACAGAGCGTAATGTGATCTTTTCTTTTTAGTCGTTTTATTATCGAGAAGGTGATTACCGTATTATAGGTTTCATTTCAATGATACACCACAGCTTAAGCTTAGGAGTTACTTAACAATCAATGAAAGGGTAATAAAGAAAACAGTAGTCATAATATTCATTTTTTTATATAATTAAAATAATATAAACTTATCAGTCGTTTTTATGTTTTTACCAATCGGAGGGGAAAGTATGAAGTCGTTTGCAGAGAAGTTGGATCAATATGCTGAATTAGTGATAAAGGTTGGATTAGGTTTAAAAGAAGGGCAAAGGTTGCTTATCAGTTCGCCCATTGAAACGGCAGAATTCACACGCAAGGTAACGAAGCATGCCTATGAGAACGGTTGTAAACGAGTGATGGTGGATTGGACTGATACGCAAACAAGCCGCATTCACCTAACGCTTGCGGCAGAAGAGGTACTTCAAAATGATCTGCCGTCTTGGGAGATTGATAAATACAATAGTCTTGTGGAAAATCATGATTGCTTTTTAATGATTACAGGAAATGATCCGAACGCTTATAAAGGTGTTCCTTCTGAAAGAATGATGTTCGTTCAAAAAAATCGTGGTGAGAAACTTCAAGCTTTCTCAGCAGGTCAATTAAGAGGAGATATGCACTGGGCGATTGCTGGTGCACCAACGGTTGGCTGGGCTAAGAGCGTATTCCCAGACAAAAATGAAGAAGAAGCGGTAGATGCATTATGGGAAGCAATCTTCAAAACCGTTCGCGTTGATCAGAACGACCCTGTAGTAGCATGGGAAGAACATGTGAAGACGTTGACAGAGAAAGTGAATTACTTAAACGAACAGAAGTTCAAAACGCTTCATTACAAATCTGAGGGTACTGATCTAAGCATCGATCTTCATCCAGATCACACATGGATTGGTGGAGGTCATCATTCAACGTTTGGAACGTATTATATCCCGAACTTGCCAACAGAAGAAGTATTCACTACACCAAGAAAATATGGTGTGAACGGTAAAGTCTCTAGTTCAAAGCCACTTTCAGCGATGGGGAACATCATTGATAACTTCAGTTTAACGTTCAAAGACGGAAAAGTGGTTGATTTCACGGCTGAAGAAGGATACGACACGTTGAAACAGCTGCTTAGCATCGATGATGGAATGGGATATTTAGGTGAAGTTGCATTGGTTCCTCATGATTCACCGATCTCAAACTCAGGCATCACTTTTAATAACACGTTGTATGATGAAAATGCTTCTTGTCATCTAGCGATCGGAACTTCGATTACGATGTCAGTGAAAGATGCAGGAAATCTTTCACCAGAGCAGATGGAAGAAAAAGAGATCAACTTTAGCCGGGGGCACACTGATTTTATGATCGGTTCTGCAGATCTTGAAATTGAGGCTGAGTATGAGGATGGTAAACGTATTCCGTTATTTACAAAAGGGAACTGGGCGATATAAAGGTTAAAAGACTCCACGTTGTTGGGGTCTTTTTTTCTTTTGGGCTGTTTTTGTATACATTGACGCTCTTTGAAAGTGGTTGATTTCCGCTCCAGGTTGCTCGCTTTCCATGGGGCGAACGGTGAGCCACTTGTCTAGTTGCAGTGACTAACCCCTCGAGGTCAAAAGTTAAACAGTCAAGAAGGCAAAGTGCGCCTTCATAGCCCATTCAACTTTTGCTTGTCGGGGCTGAACGAGTCACTTCCACTTTTCGGACTGCCGCTTTGCGCCTGTAGGAGTCTCCACCTGACCGCTCGTCCCATAGGAGTCTCGCACCTTGCACTACAATCAACTTGCATAGGAAGTAAGTAAGAAAACCTTAAAAGTATCAGACTTGTAGAAATTAGCACAGTAAAAGATAAAAGGTAGCTAAGAGGATTAGATGGTGCGAGCTATTTTAAAAAAAGAGAATAGGACAAACCTCTTCATGGAAAAATAACGAAAATGAAGGAGGTTTGTTTATGAAAAAGATAGTCGCGCTTTTAGCGGCGTTTACGATTGTACTGAGCGGATGCGGCAACTCTAATAACATGAAGGAAAGCGAAGCTGCGCCAAAGAACATGAGTAACGAAACGCGAAATAGCCCAAGGTTAGAACAGATTAATTCACCACAGAAAAAACAGGTGGACATCTCAAAAGCTGAGACGAATCATGGCAAAACAAGGATTGAAACGCTAGGATTCTTAGAGCCCATCGAGGCAAAACAATCGATAAAAGATGTACAAGAGTCGGTAAACGATTTAACATACGTAGCGTTTTTTAGTTATCAAGTGAATAAAGATGGATCGCTTAAGCCGATCAAAGATTATGCGGCGCTTCAGGAAGTAAAGAAATCTAAAGCGATGCCGATGATGGTTTTAACAAACTTTATTGATGGAAACTTCTCACCAGAGATCGCACATAACATCTTCACAGATAAAACAGCTTCAAAAACACTGATCGGCAGCGTTATTAGTACGATGAAGCAAAAAGGATATAAAGCACTGAATATTGATTTCGAACATATTAAAGAAAAAGATCGGGATCTTTACAACGGCTTTTTAGAAACGATCATCCCACAAGTTCAAAAAGAAGGATTTAAGGTTTCTACTGCATTGGCACCAAAAACGAGTGATGAACAAAAAGGACCATGGCATGGAGCTCATGACTATAAACGTCATGGAGAGCTAGCTGACTTTGTTGTTCTTATGACCTATGAGTGGGGTTGGTCTGGTGGACCTCCAATGGCTGTTGCACCAGTACCTCAAGTTGAGAAAGTAGTGAAGTATGCAACATCTGTCATTCCTCCAGAAAAAATCGTGATGGGTGCTCCGTTATACGGATACGATTGGACACTTCCTTATAAAAAAGGAAATAAATTTGCAAAACGTGTAGCTCCAGCAGAAGCACATGATCTGGCATTAAAAGAAGATGCGACTGTAAAATACGATAATGAGTCTCAAGCACCGTTTTTTAATTACAAAGATGATAACGGAAAAGAGCATGTTGTCTGGTTCGAGAACGAACAAAGTGCAGAAGCAAAAAATCAACTCGTGAAGAAATACAAATTAAGAGGTCTTGCTTATTGGGTACTTGGAGAACCGTTCCCAGAGAACTGGACACTGCTTAGAGACCAATTTAAGATTGTTCATAAATAAAGACAAAAAGGATTAAGCATTTTCTGTGCTTAATCCTTTTGCTTGATAAATTTATAAAGCGGCAGACAAACATTTTTCAACAATAACTCCTCTGCGGTCAGGAAACACCGTCTCAAAGTGGTACTGAGGAAACAGTGCTGACAGTTGTTCTGTGATACCTGCTGCTTTTTGATGAGGAGTGAAACAGACGATGGATGGACCTGAACCACTTATAGCTGCACCATAAGCACCGAGCTCGATCGCTTTTTCCTTAAGTTCGGCATACAGGGGAACCCATTTCGAACGAAACGGTTCATGAAACAGATCGCGGTTCATCATCTCGGCTGCTTTCTTCCAATCATTCTTCATCAATGCTGCAACAAGAACATTGCTGATCGCGCTTCCTTCAACTGCTTTGTTGAAAGGAAGAAGGTTTGGCAGAGAGCCTCTAGACTGTTTCGTATGAAGAACTCCATCTGGAATGGCAACGATCATCTCAACTGCAACATCTGGTACATGTACCGTTTCTACCACTTGTCCATTGTAAAAACTGATCGTAAGACCACCAAAGATGGCAGGAATCACATTATCAGGATGTTCTTCAAGTGAGCTTGCAAGAAGAGATTTTGATTCCTTTGAAAGTTCAAGATCTAAAAGGATGTTTGCGAGTTCAATGCCCGCTACGATCGCAGATGCAGAGCTGCCCATTCCTTTTGATGTAGGAAATGTACTCACTACATCTAACTGACAAGGAGGCAGTTTCTTTCGAAAAGAATCTGCGGTGAAATGAGCGGCTTGCATGATTAAGTTGTTTTCATCTTTATTGAATGCTTGAAGTTCTTCTCCGTGAAATGTGGTTTTGCGCGGAGCGAACGGTTGAACATGAACGGTTAAGTATCTGTTTAGAGCAAGACCGACAGAATCAAAGCCCGGACCAAGATTGGCTGTACTTGCTGGAACATGGATAGAAAACGGTTCTGCTTTCATTTATACAACACATCCTTTTAGCTGTTGACGTAAAAGATTAAAATCATTAGGAATTACGATCGGTTCTTGTTTTACTGTTTTGAGCGCGATATCAGGATCTTTAAGGCCGTTGCCTGTTAGGATGGCTACAACGGAAGCGCCATTAGGAAGTAATCCTTGTTTGTGTTGTTTATACAGTCCAGCAATCGTACTGCAAGAAGCGGGTTCAGCGAAAACACCTTCTTTGGAAGCGAGCATCTGATATGCTTTTAAGATTTCTTCATCTGTAACAGAATCAATGACTCCACCTGATTCTTCTAATGCAGATGAAGCTAGCTTCCAGCTGGCAGGGTTGCCGATTCGAATGGCAGTAGCAATCGTTTCAGGATCTTTTACAACAGCCCCGTTTACGATGGGAGCAGCACCGGCTGCTTGGAATCCATGAATGCGTGGGAGACCAGAAGATTTAACGGCATCATACTCTTTGAATCCTTTCCAATAAGCACTGATGTTACCAGCGTTTCCAACGGGTATTGCCAGGATGTCAGGAGCTCCGGCAAGCGCATCAACCAATTCGAAGGCTGCTGTTTTTTGTCCTTCTAGACGATAGGGATTTACAGAGTTCACGAGTGTGAAATCTTCTTCTTCACTCATTTTTTGTACCATCTGAAGAGCTTCATCAAAATTTCCTTCTATGGAAAAAATCTCTGCACCGTACATTTTTGCTTGAGCTAGTTTTCCTTGAGCGATCTTACCGTCAGGAATGACAACGATACATCGGAGGCCAGCTCGTGCCCCATAGGCTGCAGCTGCAGCAGAGGTATTTCCTGTGGAAGCACAGATAATCGCTCTACTGCCTTCTTCCTTCGCTTTTGCTACAGCCATGACCATCCCTCTATCTTTAAATGAGCCCGTAGGATTCGCTCCTTCGTACTTCGCATAAAGGTTGATGCCCCACTCTTTTGAAAGATGTGGGAGCGGAATAAGTGGAGTATGCCCTTCGTTCAACGAAAGAAGCGGGGTAGACTCATTGACTGGCAAATATTCTTTATATTGATGTAAAAGTCCTTTCCAATGCATATTAAGCTCCCTCCACACGATAGTGACTTTTGATTTCTTGAACGACTTCAGAATCGCGAAGCAAGTTGTAGACGTGACTATCTTGCTGCTTATTCGTTCCGTGCGTCACGATTACAATTTCTGTGATTCCTTTATGATCTACAGGGCTTTGAATTAACTTTTCAAGTGAGATGTCATGCAGTGCAAACAGAGAGGTGATCGAAGAGAAAGCACCTGCCTCATCTTTCACGTACAATCGGTAAAAGAATTTTCCGTCGATCTCGTTAGGTTGTTTCAATTGTTTATCAAACTGTGGAGCAACAACGCTTTTTCCGTTGACGCCAAGTCGCATGTTCTTCACCACAGCTACTAAATCTGAAACAACTGACGTAGCAGTCGGGAGCTGGCCTGCACCTGGGCCAAAGAACATCGTTTCTCCCACAGACTCACCGTACACATAGACTGCATTGTACTCATTGTGAACACTTGCTAACGGATGTGAGTCAGGCAGAAGAGTAGGCTCCACACTGATCTCCACTTTTCCGTTATCCTTTTTTGCGTTTCCGATCAGTTTCAGCGTATAACCGAACTGACGTGCATATTCGAGGTCTTCTTGTGTAACCTTTGAAATACCCGACACGGTTACATCATTTAAATGGATATGCATGGAGAAGCCGAGTGTTGAGAGGATCGCCATTTTTCTCGCTGCATCGATGCCTTCTACATCTGATGTAGGATCCGCTTCAGCGTATCCAAGATCTTGAGCTTCTTTTAGAACTTCTTCATAGTTGCGTTGTTGTTTATCCATTTTTGTAAGAATGTAGTTTGTTGTTCCGTTGACGATTCCCATCATCTTCGTAATTTTGTCTGAAGCTAACCCATCAACAAGTGAACGGATAATGGGAATGCCTCCTGCAACACTTGCTTCATAAAAGAGATCACATTCATTTTCATGTGCCACCTGTAAGAGCTCTGCCCCATATAACGCCATCAGATCTTTGTTTGCCGTGATCACATGCTTTTTATTTTGAAGAGCAAGTGTAATATATTCTCGGGCTAGTTCAATACCACCCATCACTTCTATAACAACCTGTATGTTTGGATTTTGAATAACATCTTCGGGATGCTGTGTTAACCATTCATTGTTAATGGAGACCAGACGCTCTTTGTCTACATCCTGAACGAGTATCTTTTCAATAAATACAGGGCATCCAACTCGGTGCTGCAATTCTTCGCGATTTCCTTCGATCATTCTAACAACACCACTGCCTACAGTTCCTAATCCTAAAAGTCCTACTGAAACGTGAGTAATCATTTTATCCGCCCCTTTGTTTATGTGGAAAGTACACTTGTTTGTTTGATATGGACATTTTACACGTAGTTAGAACATCACACAACAGGGTTTTTTGTAAAGATTTAGATAGCGCTTACATTGAAGAGGCTATTCAGTCTTTTTTATAGAGTAATGAGATGAACTCGGATATGATAGGAACAGGACTGTAAAAAAGGGGAGCGCTTCTTATGGCTTATGAGTTAGACGAAACAATTAAGGACACACTGAATTGTTTAGAAGAGAACATCTTTTATATAGATCAAGATTTTCACATTTCATGGATGAATCATAGCAGTAAGAATTTAATAGACATGATGAAGACTTACCTTAAAATAGAATCTGCCGAAGACATTCTTGGGTTACCTATTAGAAGTTTTCATAAAAGCTCTTTACAAGAGGATCTGTTAAAAAAAGGGGAGTTTCCGATTGATAGGCAGATTGTTCTCTTTAATAAGTTTGTTGCAAGGTTGATCGTGAAAGAACTAATCTTGCAGAAAGAGAAAAGGGGCTATCTGTTAACGTGGAAAGATATAACGGAGCGCGTACAAGAAACGGAAAGAACAAGAGAACTTCTTAATGAACTAGCAACACCTATTCTTCAAACAGTCGCAGACCATACGCTGTTAGTGCCGCTGATTGGTGAACTTACACTTGAGAGACTCGAAACATTGACTACGAAACTATTAAAAGAATGTTTAAACAATGAAGCAGATTACGTAATCTTAGATTTTTCAGGTGTAACAACCATTACAGATCCTGAGCTGGGGCATGAGATTCAAAAGCTTACAGATGCGATTAAGTTGATGGGAGCAGATGTATTGTACTGCGGTTTTCCGAAGGAGATGGTCAAAAATATGGTATCTCTTGGTGTACATACGAATCAACTTTCATTTGTTTCTTTTAGAAGTGCTATTCGTTATGTTGTTTCAGAATTTCAAAAATAAAGAAGCAGCCGTTTAGTACGGCTGCTTTGTCTTTTTAATATTTTTAATCGCCTCTTTATAGGAAAGTGGGGATAACTCTTCTTTATGAACGAACTCCCATACCCAATCGGCGTCTGTGTACGCATACTCTCTTAAAGCCCATCCAATTCCTTTTCGGATAAAGAAATCTTCATCGTACTTTGTATCTCTAATGATTTGTGCTAGAAGCTCTTTATCGGTCTTGTCTTTATATCCGAGTTGAAATAGAATTGCCGAACGCATAAGCCAGATATTCTTGGATTGAATCCAACGTTTCGTAACGTGTTGAATCTCTTCTGGAAACTTCATCAAATAATAACCCGCGATATGCTTAGCGATATGATCAACCGTATCCCACCAGCTTTTATTCACGATGGTATACTCGATCCATTCTATATCCTCTTTTGTCATCTGCTTCTTTAATTTATCAACTATTGTAAACGTAGCATACTGCATCTCTCGTTCCGGTCTAGACCAAGCTTCTTTAATAAATGAAGGAAGTTCTTCTTTTGTAGGCAATCCATTCTCTTTTAAAAATTCCTTCATGGTTTGTTTCATTATGGGAGAACGAATTCCGAAAAATTCGAACTGATCACGCATATACTTTTTCATGGGTTCTGCATCTTCTTTATTAGCTTTGTTATTTAAATACTGCCACAATTTCTCTTCATACATGGGATTTCACTCCTTTTAACAAAATTATACAAAATATTGTTAACTAACTGAAACTTTTTTCTATTGAACTCGTAAATATCTATATAAAACCAATATTGGAAATTAATTATTGTCGACAAAATTTTACAATCTTTTTTGTTTTACTTTGTTAAGGTTATAACAAATTCGACAAAAGGGCGTGGTGATTTATAGTTTTGTAATAAAAAGTATATGAAGACGGGAGAGAAGACCATGGAATTATTCGGATATCCGTTGTCTACGATCTATTTAGGAAGCTTTATTGTTTTTGGATGCATCACTTTTGTATACATCCTATTTGGTGACATGCTTGATGCAGCTTTAGACTTTTTACATCCATCGCTCATCTTATCTTTTTTGACAATCGGGACGGCTTCGGGCTATTTATTAGAGATCATGACGGATATTAACAGCTGGTTCATCATGGTGTTCAGTGGTTTACTATCGCTTTTACTCGTGACACTTTTAAACGTTTTCGTTTTAATGCCGATCCGTTCATCAGAAGAATCATTGGCTTATCGAGATGAAGATCTTAAAGGAAGAGTGGGCACCGTTTTAACTTCAGTTCCGCCGGATGGATTTGGCGAAATCTTAATCGAAGGAATCAGCGGAAGGATTTCTAAATCAGCGATTAGCATGGATAACAAACCAATCTCTCAAGGAGAAAAAGTGTTGATCATTGATATCCAAAAAGGTGTCGTATCCGTCATGCGCTATGAGCAAGTGGAACAAACATATATTCATTAATCTGGAGGGGTTATTATGAGTTTTTCACCATTATTTATTGTGATAGGGGTTGCCGTTTTCTTAGTCGTTGCTCTTATTAGTGTTTTTATTACAAAGTATAGAACGGCAAGCCCAGATGAAGCATTGATCGTTACAGGAAGCTTCTTAGGAAGCAAGAACGTAAATATTGATGAAGCAGGCAATCGTATTAAGATCGTTCGTGGAGGCGGTACGTTCGTACTTCCTGTTTTCCAACAAGCAAAGCCACTTAGTTTGTTAACGAGTAAGTTAGACGTGCAAACTCCAGAAGTTTATACAGAACAAGGTGTTCCCGTTATGGCTGACGGTACAGCGATCATTAAAGTAGGAAGCTCAATCGGTGAGATCGCGACTGCAGCTGAACAATTCCTAGGTAAGTTAAAAGAAGATCGTGAGAATGAAGCCCGTGAAGTTCTTGAAGGTCATTTACGTTCTATTTTAGGATCGATGACGGTTGAAGAGATCTACAAGAATCGTGAAAAATTCTCACAGGAAGTTCAACGTGTAGCTTCTCAAGATCTAGCTAAAATGGGATTGATCATCGTATCGTTTACAATCAAAGATTTACGTGACAAAAACGGATACCTAGATTCTCTTGGTAAGCCTCGTATCGCACAGATTAAGCGTGACGCTGACATGGCAATGGCAGAAGCTGAAAAAGAAACGCGTATCAAACGTGCTGAAGCAGATAAAGAAGCAAAGCAGTCTGAGTTAGGGCGCGCGACAGAAGTAGCAGAAGCCGAAAAGATGAATCAGTTGAAAGTGGCTGAGTTCCGCCGTGAACAAGATGTTGCCAAAGCGCGTGCTGACCAGGCTTACCATTTAGAAGAAGCGATTGCAAAACAGCAAGTAACTGAACAACAGATGCAGATCAAGATCATCGAGCGTCAAAAACAGATCGAGCTTGAAGAAAAAGAGATCCTGCGTCGTGAAAAGCAATACGACTCAGAAGTTAAGAAGAAAGCTGATGCAGACCGTTATGCAGTTGAACAAAACGCAGAAGCTGACAAACGCAAACAGGTCGCTGAGGCAGATGCTCATAAGTATCGTGTTGAAGCCATGGCAAAAGCCGAAGCTGAGAAAGTACGCCTAGACGGACTTTCAAGAGCAGAAGCGGAACGTGCAAAAGGGGAATCCGAAGCAGATGTTATCCGTTTGAAAGGTCTTGCTGAAGCCGAAGCGAAACAAAAGATCGCAGAAGCGTTTGAGTTATACGGTCAGGCTGCGATGATGGATATGATGATTAAGATGCTTCCGGAATACGCGAAGCAAGTAGCAGCACCACTTTCTAACATCGACAAAATTACGGTCGTGGATACAGGCGGCGGTGAAAATGGTGGAGCAAACCGTATCACAGGTTATGCGACAAACTTAATGTCCTCACTTCAAGAATCACTAAAAGCTTCATCAGGTATTGATGTTAAAGAACTGTTAGAAAACTTCTCAGGCAAAGGAAATGTTCGCAACAGCATCGACGATCTTCGTATCGAATTTGCTAAAAAAGAGCCAAATGCAGTAGCAACAAAAGAAAAAGCAGAAGTAAAGACTTCAAAGGGCGAATAAATAAAGAAAAAGCTTACTCTAGATGGGCGAATAGCCCTGTGAGAGTAAGCTTTTTGTAAATATGGTGGCATTGCTTGACTGAGAGCTCGTTCAGCGAGCGCCATACGAAAAATACGAGCGCCATACGAAAACATTCACTCAGGTCAGGGATTACTCCTTAGTCATCCTTGCTTCAACAGCTTCCAGCTTTCCTGCCATCGTAGACTTTTTATCGCGGCGGTCATCGATGCGAATATTTGTGGCTACTCGCTGAATGCCATTTGAAAAGGGTACCTCATGAAGCTGCTGAATCACATGAAAGAGATCGGGAAGCTCGCCTTCAATCAATGTACTCATAGGAGTAAGCTGGTAATTTACCTTATCTTTGTTTTGCTGAAGAACTTTTTGTATTTCCGCTACATATTCACTAACACTAGGAGTTTCAGTACCGATCGGAATGATCGTAATATCAACAATTGCCATAAATAGAACACCTCAACTTTTTTCTTTATTGTAGCAAAACCAAACATAATGACAAACAAAAGGACGGATACTCATGGAAATTCAGAATGCGAAGAAACACCATCTTCAAAAAATAATAGCATTAGATAAAAAAATGATCGGAAGTGATCACAGGAAAGAAGAGATCGATCATGCGATAAAAGAGGAAAGATGTCTCATCCTCTATCAGGAGGATGAGATCGCTGCTTTTTTAATCTATCATACTCACTTCTTTGACTGCTGTTTTATATCGCTAATCATGGTTGATCCGGCTCATCAAAGAAAAGGAATGGCGAGTAGTTTGTTAACACACATGAGTAAGATCTCACCTACAAATAAGCTATTCTCATCCACAAATGAATCAAATGAATCTATGAAAAAGGTATTTATCAAAAACCATTTTAAGAGTAGCGGGTTTATCGATAACTTAGATGAAGGAGATCCAGAGATTATTTATTTTAAAAACTGTTACTAAAAGTTTGGGCCGCCTTCAACAAGCATCCCTATAAAAGAAAGGAAGAAACAAGATGGTGGAACTAAAGAGAATAGACGACGCGATTGATGAACTTTTTACATATAGAAGTATTGGAACAGATCCGGCGTTCAGTAGGTTTATTCCGATGGTTTACGATCCAATCCATTTTGATTGGCGCCATGAGTTTGAACCTGAATTTATCAAACTGTTCAACGGACTCATGCTTAGAGGAGACGATAAGGTAAATCGAGTATTTTTGGCTGTTTTCCCTACAGAAGAAATTTTAGAAAGATTCATTGCTGAAAGTCATCCAGGAGATCTGTTATTTATGCATCACCCCATTGTGATGGAATGCGGAGATCCAAAAGGGAAATGGGGAAGAGGCTTTATGCCGATACCTCCTCATTTTATCCAGCAGATGAAGAAAAGACGTTTATCGGTATTTACGCTTCATGTACCACTCGATTATTCAAGGGTAATCAGCACGAGTGATGCATGGAGAGAAGCATTGAACGCAAACGTGATTGGAGAACTATTGAAGGATGATAACGGAGCTTGTGGTATTCTTTGTGAAATAGCTCCTACTTCTACAGAGGACTTGATTCATCATTCCACCGAATTGTTCCGAATTCCTTATGCTGATGTACATGGTCCTATTCATAAAAACATAACGAAGATTGCGATTGTAGCAGGATGCGGTGATAAAGTAGAAGCAATGATCGAGGCAGAAAAGAGGGGCGCAGAAGCCTATTTGACAGGTGAGGTGCATTGTCACATCGATAATGAGTACGGTAAAAAGAAGTACGAACAGATGAAAAGCTATATGGCTCAAAGTACAATGAGCTTAATCGGAGTATCGCATGCTGCTTCTGAATACTTAGTGCATGCTACACAGTTGAAATGGTGGTTTGAAGAGAAGTTTCAATTACCTGTAACGCGCTATTACCTCAAAGTAAATGGTGGGTATGATCACAACAAAAAAGAGGTGGGAAGAAGTCATGAACATTCGGCGAGCGAAAATAACAGATGCAGCAGAAATTGCGAAAGTACACGTGAAAAGCTGGCAGCAATCGTATAAAGGTCTAGTAGATGACGATTATTTATCACAGATGTCAGTTACGGAAAGAGAAGAAAGATGGAAAGAATGGTTGGTCCAGAAATCGCACATTGTTCTTGTTTTAGAAGATGAGAATAATCATTTGTGTGGTTTTATTTCTGGAGGTTCAATCAGGTCACAACATCAATATGAGAGTGAGATATATGCTTTTTACTTAGAAAAAGCAGTGCAACAAAAAGGACATGGAACGAGAATGCTTAAAGCATTCTCGATAGAACTTACATCTATAGGGAAGAAAAGTATGATCGTGTGGGTATTGAAAGAAAATCCATCCAAACAAGCATATATTTCAACAGGTGGGAAAAAGATAGATGAAGAACAGATAACAATAGGAAAGCAGCACTTGTTTGAAGAATGCTTTGCATGGGATGACATAACGTATATACTAACTACTAGTACCGAACAAACGACTTAAATACATAGAAAAAACAACCCTGCGTTTTACTGAAATGTATTTTCCTCTTTCCAAATTACCCAATTTATCGTTACAATGGTAGAAGGTGTAAAAAAAGAAGTTGGTGACGTCATGGAATTTGACTTAATAAATATCATACATCAATATAGCTATTTTGGTATTTTTCTACTATTGGCATTAGGTATTATCGGCTTACCTATCCCGGATGAAATCCTTTTGGCCACTGTAGGATACTTCATTTTTGCAGGAGATCTTCCTTTTTTACCTGCTGTAATGAGTGCTTTTTTAGGAGCGATAGCAGGTATTACGGGTAGCTATTATTTTGGAAACATCTGTGGTAAACCTCTGTTAAAAAAGTTAGGCCCAAAATTTGGGGTATCTGAAGAAAAGATAGATAAAACACAAAATTTCTTTTTAAAGTATGGAAAATCAGCATTGTTTTTTGGCTACTTTATGCCGGGAATCAGACACCTGACCGCTTATTTTGCTGGAATGTATTCTTTAAATGGGAGACAATTCGCACTTTACGCTTATAGTGGTGCTTTGTTCTGGTGTTCCTTCTTTATCGTGATCGGCTATCAATTGGCAGGTCGATGGGCTCTAGTTATGGAAGTGATTCATAAAGTAGGTCTGTTTGCTTTTACAATCGTTATCCTTAGTGTTGTTGCTTGGTTCATCTTTAAGCCGAAAAACAAAGGTTCTTATCTAAATGGATGGTTTAAATAATAATGTCTTCCAACGTTGGAAGGCTTTTTTTTATGTCTTTTAACAAAAATCATTGGTATGTATATTTTCTCTTCAACAAACAAATTTTATTAGATGACAGTCAAAAATTTTTAAAGGAGTGTCATTTAATGAAAAAGACTATTCTCGTTACTTCAATGGCCGTAATGTTATCTTCGTTTCTAGGTGCTTGTGGAATGAATAACAACGACAAGGACATGGGAAAAGAAGCGCGTAACAACATGACTGAAGTGAACTACGACAATCGTGCTGATCGCAATATGGATAACATGAACAACAATATGGATATGGGTATGGACAACCAATACGACGAAAACACGCGTATGGATGTAGCGGATAAAGCAGCTAATAAAGTAACCGATCTTAAAGAAGTTGACGATGCGACCGTTATCGTTACAGAGAACAACGCTTATGTAGCTGCAAAGCTAAAAGGCGGCGAGAGCATGAAGCTTTCGAGAGAAACAGAAAAGAAAATTGGGGATACAGTTCGAAAAACAGATCCAGATATTAATGATGTATTTGTTTCAACGAATCCCGATTTCATCGATCGTATGAACGGATATGCAGATCAAATCAACAAAGGAAACCCTGTTTCAGGTTTCGTAAAAGAGTTTAATGATACGATCAAGCGTGTGTTCCCAACAAACCGTTAATTCTTGAGTTTAAGGGCTGAGATTTCTCAGTCCTTTCCTTACGAAAACATTTGTTAGAAAATTCATTATATCTGAATATTGACTCCAATCTCATATCGTGTTACAAATACATATGGATAAAAAAATATTTCGACAAAATTCGATAAAAATGATAATAAAGTCGTATAGATGACCACGGAGGAGGAAATTTAATATGCAGAAGCGAACGCTCTCGGTGGGCTTAATGTTATTTGCTTTATTTTTTGGAGCAGGAAATTTAATCTTTCCGCCAGCATTGGGTCAGTCAGCGGGTGAAATGGTCTGGCAGTCCATGATTGGCTTTTTTATAACAGGAGTTGGATTACCTTTACTAGGGGTAATCGCATTAGCACGTACGGGTGGGGGTCTACAAACCTTAACGGAACGAGTTAATCCGTTATTCGGTTCTGTTTTCGCAATCATCCTTTATTTAGCCATAGGGCCGTTCTTTGGGATTCCAAGAACAGGAACGGTTTCTTATGAGATGGCAGTCGTTCCTTTCTTACCAGAAAGTATGAACAATGGGCTGACTCTTTTCTTATTTACAATTGTATTCTTTGCAGTAACGTATTGGCTCTCTTTAAATCCTTCAAAACTTGTAGACCGAATCGGCAATATCTTAACGCCGTTATTGTTGCTCATTATCGTATCTCTTTTAGTTAAGGCTGTTATTACACCGGTTGGGAAACTAGGAACTGCATCTCCTGATTATGCTAGCAATCCTTTAGTTAAAGGGTTTATGGATGGATATTTGACGATGGATACACTAGGAGCACTTGCGTTTGGTATCGTAGTCATCACAGCAGTGAAGAGACCAGATATGAAAAAAGAACAAGTAACTAAAATGGTCATTAAGGCAGGCTTGATCGCAGCTACTTGTTTAGCTGCTGTTTATGGCATCTTAGCTTATTTGGGAGCAACAAGTCAGGCTCTTGGAAAAACGGATAATGGCGGTCAGATCCTTACGAATGTTGTAGCAGAACTATTTGGACCGTTCGGAAATGTATTACTTGGACTTGCTGTAGCATTAGCTTGTCTTACAACATCCGTAGGCCTTGTCACTGCTTGTGGTGAATTTGCAAAAAAAATGTTCCCAAATGTTTCATATAAAACCGTAGTACTTACGATGAGTGTGTTTAGTGCAGGAGTTGCAAACTTAGGATTAACACAACTCATCTCAGTTTCTGTACCTGTTTTAACAGCTATCTATCCGATTGCGATCGTATTGATTCTGCTTTCTTTTCTACATGATGTGTTCTCTGGAAGAAAAGAGGTATATATCGGCGGAATCGTTGCAACGGCCCTTGTTTCCATTGCAGATGGATTAAAAGCTTTCGGACTCAAATTGGGTGCGATTGAACAGATTTATTCATATATTCCGCTTTATGCAGATGGCATCGGTTGGCTGATTCCAGCGATTATTGGATCAGTTGTCGGTTTTATCATTGCTGTGATAAGAGGTAGAATTGTTATCTTCTCTACAAATTAAGTTAAAACGAATGCCTTAGGATTAGAATCCTAAGGCATTTTTTGATCTTATTTATACCAACGCTGGTGTCTTTTCCTTTATTTTCGCTGCAACGTTTTGAGCGATCCACACGCCACATGCACTAGCTTGGGCAAGACCACGTGTTATGCCAGCACCATCTCCACCAACATAGAGCCCGTTGATCTCTGACTCAAACTTGTCATCAAGCTTTGGACGTGCAGAATAGAACTTGGCTTCTACACCATAAAACAACGTGTGTTCTGATGCGATCCCTGGTGTAACTTTGTCTAAAGCCTCCGTCATTTCAATCAAACTTTTCATCGTGTTATAAGGAAGCACAAGACCTAGGTCACCTGGTACTGCTTCTTTTAATGTTGGACGAAGAAACCCTTCTTTAATACGTTTATCAGTAGAGCGACGTCCTTTTAGAATATCACCATATTTCTGAACAACGAGCCCGCCCATAGAGAGCTGATTGGCAAGTCTTGAAACTTCATGAGCGTATTCAGTAGGCTGATCAAACGGTTCAGCGAATTGATGTGAGACGAGCAGCGCAAAGTTTGTGTTCTCGCTGCCTAGCTTTGGATCTTTATAGGCATGTCCGTTCGCTAGCATGATGCCAGAATGGTTCTCTACGACTACGTGCCCAGAAGGGTTAGAGCAGAACGTTCTTACTTTTGTGCCAACAGATGTATTAAAAACAAATTTTCCTTCGTAAAGGTGCTTGTTGATCTCTTCCATCACTAAGTTGGACGTTTCCACGCGAACGCCTATATCCACTTGGTTAGCTGTCATTTTAATTCGACGTTTCTTAAGAATCTTAGTTAGCCAAGATGACCCATCGCGGCCAGGAACAATAACAACTTTCTCAGAAGTCAGAGAAGTTCCGTCTTTTAAAAGAATCCCTTTCGCTACATAACCTTCAGTTGTTCGTTCTGTAATGAGATCTTCAACCTCAGCTTTATATTTCATCTCAATGCGCGTTTTTAAATATTCATAGATGCTTTTCAGTATTTCAAGGTTTTGTTCTGTGCCAAGATGACGAACTTGAGCGCGTAACAGCTTTAGACCAGCTGCATAACCACGCTTTTCAATATCTTTAACTTCTGGTGTCAGCGGGTCAGTAATCGAATCTGTGGCACCATGCTCCAAGTTGATATCATCTACATATTTAATAAGTTCAACCACTTGTTCTTCAGAAAGATAATCAGTCATCCATCCTCCGAATTCGCTCGTAATATTGAACTTTCCATCCGAATAAGCTCCTGCTCCGCCAAAACCGTTTGTTATCGAACAAGCCGGTAAACAACCAGCAAATTCTTTTCTACCTGCTGCAGGCGGACACTTTTGAATTTTCTTCTCTAAAATCGGGCACGAGCGTGCATAGATGTCATGTCCCTTATCTATTAACAAAATCTTTGCTTCTGGAAGCTGTCTCGTTAGTTCATAGCTCGTGAAAATCCCAGCAGGACCTGCGCCAACAACAATTACATCATAATGGGTATTCATAATAATCCCCCTTGAAATACTTGGTAGTTTTTCTTGAATTGTTTTTTCCCTTGGTAAATATAACAATTATCTAAGTGGATTTCAACTAAAATACGAACAATTTAATAAAATAATATATTTTTATTCGTGTTTTAGTTTTAGAAGGGTGATTGATATGAGGATTGACTGTAAATCAGGAAATAAGATTACAATATAAAAACAGGTATGAGAAACCGATTTTCATTTTATCCCCACCATCTCAAAACAAAAGACTATTTTCTAAAAGATTGTTGATTTAATATCTTTTGTCTACCTCTTTGACTGTTGATTGGAGTGGAAGGTGCGAGACTCCTGTGGGACAGGCTGGCAGGTGAGACACTTAAAAGTGAAACGCCCAAATGTGGCTCACCGCCTGCCCCGCGGAAAGCGAGCAGCCTGGAACGGAAATCAACACTCCTAAAAGCAACAAAGTTTACGAGAACAGCCAAAAAAAACCTAAAGAAAGGGCTTCTTCAGGTTTTAGAATCTGATCTTCATAATCTTCCAGCCGTCTGTCATCGATTTTCGTTCCATTAAAAAGGTAAAAGTATCTGTTTGTAATCCGTTATCATCGTACTTTTTTACTCTAGCTCTTATTTCAGTTCGAACAACAGGAGGATATCTGTTGCTTGGAGATCTGATCTCATACTGCATGCTTGTGATGCCTTTAAACAACTCTGTAACGGTTGAATCTTCAAGCAGGGTCTTGTTTAGAACAGGCATAGCTATTTTTATATCTTGCTGCTTCATCCCAACTAAAAACATAGAAACAGCTTGTTTCGCGCTTGCTCCAGCTGCGAATTTAGATAGTTGTCCACCAGCTTTTAAGATCATGAATTGATGCGAAGGATCAATATTGCGCGAACGATGTGTTGAACTACCTAAAAAATGTATGCAAAAATGGCCAGGAAAATTGTTTTCTAATGCACCTGCTCCATGAGGCATTCCGTGCATGCTGCCAGCGAGCATTCTCCCATTTACGGGAATTAATATAGCGCGGCGGTTCCAGCTCCATTTATCGTTATACAGATGCTTTAAAACAGCGGTATCGTCTCTAGTCAACGGCTGTACATCGGCATGCTTATTGCCGGCTCTTCTTTGTACTTGAAAATAAAAGCCTGTCTCTAAATCCACAACTTTAAAAGTAGCACCTTTAGGAAGGAGTTTGTTTACTTTCTCCCATTCTAAAACTTCCCCCTTCTTTACGATTGGGAAATAAGTTAGGGGTTCTTTTGCTTCAGAGGTGAGGGGAAAGAAGAAGCTTAAACAAGCTGTTAATAGAACTCCAATCCTGATCTTATTCCACATAGTCAGTCCTCAATTCCGTATGTTTTTCTCTTCCTTAATATGGATTGTTTTGTCCTTTTTATCCTCCAAAAATAATGAAGTGAATAAAAAGGGTGAGATGGTTCGTCTAACAAGGAAAGGGGGAGCTTATGAAGATTATTAAAAAATTGTTCATGCAGCTGTTTTTAACGATTATTTCAATCGTACTGATCAGCGGTCTGCCTGATTTAATCATGAACAAGAACGTATCCATGTATTTTCAAAAAATTAAAGTAGTTCTATTCGATGTTATTCATTTAAATGAGATGACTTATATGAATCAGGGAAAACAAAGGTTGTTTTTAGAGGATATCTGGTCACCGTATCTCTATTCGTTAACCATTCTTTTTGGCGCATTATTCATTGCCTTCTGTATGGCACAACTTCTTACTTGGTGCACGTTGATCATGCCGATGTTTATTAGAAGAACAGTGAAAAACATTCTTACGTTTTTAGAATCATTACCAGATCTTCTTGTTTTTGCACTCGTACAGATGATAATTGTTCTTATTTTTAAAAAGACAGGCATACTCGTTTCAAATGTAGCTTCACTAGGAGCTGAAGATCGTGTTTATATGGTGCCGATCGTGTGTTTAATGATCTTACCTTTTGTTTATTTTTATAAGATGATGATTCTTCTATCGGAAGAGGAGCTTGGAAAATCATATGTTGAGATGAGTTTAGCGAAGGGCATGCGAAGAATATACGTACTCATCGTTCACGTTACGAGGAATACGAGTGAGGGAATCTTTCACTTTTCTAAGTCCGTTCTATGGTTTATGATCTCAAACCTACTCCTTGTTGAAGTAATCTTCAATATTCATGGTATTACTCATTATATGTACAGTGATTTTAGGCCAGAGATGTTAGCCGCTTGCCTAATCTTGCTTGTAATTCCTTTTTTCCTTTTATATGGGGTATTCGAATGGACCATCATTCGCTTCTCGAGAAGAGGTGAGCTGTTATGATTCGAAGCATAAAGTTTTGGGTCGGAATCTCCATCCTTTGTGTATTCATCTTTTCCAGCTTCGTGTTCGCCTTATTTTATGAGAGTGATGTTCGCCAAGTCCAATTGCTTTATGATGATAACAAAAATTTGATAGGTGGCGCACCCTTTGAGCCATCACTCATGTTTCCTCTAGGTACAGATCCTTTAGGTTATGATATTAGCCAAAAAGTGTTGCAAGGAGCAAAATTCACGTTACTCGCAGTAATCGGAATCGGTGTGTTTCGTGTTCTGTTAAGTTTTATCGTGGCGATTCCATTTGCATTCTATCTGCCAGAAAAGATTCGTAAAGGATTGGATCAGCTGCTTAGCTCATTCTATTTTATTCCTCTGACAATCATCGCTGTTTTTATTTTGAGTCCTATTTTAAATGAGCAATTGAGCGCTGAAGGAGAAGAGTTCTTTCTTTATTCGTTTGCAGAACGAATTGGCCTCGAAGTCATAATCCTGACAGTACTCGTTGTCCCTTTACTCGGTTCGATGATCGGAAACATGATGGCAGCCGTATTAAAGGAAGAATTTATTGAAGGAGCACAGCTATTAGGTGCCAGCAGGTGGCGTATATTTACAAAACATGTAATACCTCATATGTTACCAAAGCTCGTTATTGTGTGGTGTCAACAATGCGTTCAAGTATTGATCATTTTTACTCACCTTGGCTATTTTAAACTGTTCTTTGGAGGAACAGATGTAGATTTCAATCCGATGATGGCAGATCCACCGAAATCATTATCAAATGAGTGGTCTGGTCTTGTTGGTGATTATTACATCCAAATCCATGCCAACCCGTATATTGCTCTTGGTCCAATCATCATGTTCGGAATCGCCATCTACGCTTTTCAGCTAATAGGTGAAGGTTTTCAACATCACCTACAAACGAGACATTATAAAAAGGCAAACCGTGATCGCATGTTGAAAAAACAAACCCTTGTAAGTAAAACGAAATTATCTTTTGATTTCGTGCATAACAGAAGCGCTTAAAAAAACACCACTTTTCTCTTCTCGCCATACTATGTAATATCCTGTGCAGACAGGGGGGAGAGAAATGATTTTTGTTAATGGGTATCCGGTAAAAACGGCTCAAATCTCTGGTTTTAATTCGCTGACACAAACACAGAAACAAGTAGGCGAAAAGCTTGAAAAATCCAGAGAATCGTTTTATTACACAAGTCCACATCAATTTTTATTTGAAGTGGTCATGCGTACAAATATTGTAGCAGCTGCAAACGCTATGCGTGACAGTGGAGCAGGATTCGCGACGTTCGTAAATTCGCGCTGCAATCCGCAATATTGGAGAAGAACAGCTTATGGAGGTTTTTTGCTTCGATCCGATGCCCGTCCTTCTGACGCCATTTCAGATATTTTTATCAATGGAAAACGGTACGGGTTCGAATGTACAACAGCTATCATGATCATGATGTACAAAGCGATTCTTGAAACAATTGGAGCGGGTATGTTTGATCAATTGTTTAACGGATTGCTTCTCTACAGCACGGAACATGATGAAGATCTACAGATTATTGCTGTACCATCTGGGGATTCGTTGCCGGGAGATGTGAGATATGTTAAAAATCCAGAACATCATCCGAATACGCCCCAATGGCAAGGTGAAAATTTAATCGATCTTGGAAACGGACAATTTTTTGGTCACGGCATCGGAACGGGAACAATTGGAGAAGTGATCGATGTGCTTAATCAAAAAAGAATGCCTGGTGCAACGGTTTCGGCTTTTTTAACAGCGGAGATCATAAGGCCGAACTATCGACTTATGTCGGAATACACACGTCATCCAATCCGAAGACTGCTTGGTGGAGTCATATAAAATGCCTAGACAAAAAGACGCAGAGAACTGATCTCTGCGTCTTTTTTATTTTATTCATTGATTATTGAAGGTATGGTCTTGGGTCGACTGCATTTGATTTTGAGCCGTTCCATGGACCTTTATGCAATTCAAAGTGTAAATGCTGTCCTCTTGAAGCCCCTGTGTTACCTTGGTAGCCTAAGAATGTACCTTGAGAGACAGATTGACCTTGACTAACAGCAGGTGTAGATCTCATGTGTGCATACAGTGTTGTATACAACTGCCCATTAATATAGTGGGTAATATATACAACGTTACCATATGAGCTGGAATAGTAAGCTCTCGTAACCGTTCCAGATGCTGCTGCTACGATTGGAACAGTACTTCCGCCTTGAGCGATATCCATTCCGTAGTGCATGCCCGCGCTTCTGTTACCAAAGCCTGAAGTGATGAATCCTTGTGAAGGCATGATAAAGTCACGACTCACTGGCGCTGGAGCAGGAGTTGGTGCTGGCGGTGGAGTAGGTGCAGGCGAAGAGCCAGAACCTCCAGAGTTGGATTTGTTCTTCTCTCTAGCCGCTGCTTCTTCACGAGCTTTTTCTGCCGCAGCTGCAGCCGCAGCTCTTGCTTCAGCTTCTCTTTTCTTGCGTTCAGCTTCTTCACGTTTTGCGCGTTCGATCTCAGCTTTTATGGCTGCTTCTTGTGCGGAAAGAAGTTCGTTCGTTTCATCCAACTGCATAATATGATCATGTAGATGGTCTTCTTCCGTTTCTAGTTGTGCAAGAAGCGCATTCTTTTGTTTTTTCTGGTCCGTTAGCTTTTGATTTAATCCTTCTAGTTCCGTTAAATCGGCATTTAAAGACAAAAGTTCACTTTCGACTTGTCCTTTTTTCTTTTCAACAGACTCTTTATCTTGTTTGTGTTCTTCTAAGATGGCTTTATCTTGTTCAGCAATCACGTTTAGTGCAAACACGCGATCAAGGAAGTCGCCGAAATCTTTCGAACCTAATACCACATCTAAATAATTTACCGCACCGCCGCTTTCGTACATGGAAGTTACGCGTTCTTTAAGAAGTGCATCACGTTCTTTGATTCTCTTTTTAAGAACATCAATTTCTTTTTTTAGTTTTTCAATTGAAGCTTTCGTTCCTTGAATGGATTCTTTTTTGTTTCCGATATCTTCAAGAGTCTTGTCGATCGAACTCTCTAATTTTTGAATTTGATTTAAAGTGTGATCTTGCTGATTTTGATTCTTCTTTAATTCACCCTGCTTTTCTGTTTGCTCAGAGCGATTTTTTTCTTTTTTCTCTTTTATAGAAGACAGAGTTTCTGCCGATACCGTATATGTACTAAATACTAGACTGAGAGACAGTGTAGCCATAACTAGCTTACGTTTCAAGATGGGTACTCCTCCTTGTAAGTGCAAATGTTGCCAATTTCTTTTCTGAAGTGATTATACCATTGATTAATCATCAGCTATTGCAAAATAATATTACATTTATGTTTCAAAATATTACACGATGAAACATATTTCGACTTATATGCTGTAGAGATTTGTCTGTATTAGGAAATAAAAAGGTAAAATCATCGGTGTAATCGAATACAAGAGTAGGTATATAGAATGGGGTTTCGTTACAAAAATGATACTTATGAAGTTTAATAGATTAATGTTTTTTCTCATAGAAGTTTGGCTTTTACCACCACACAGTTAAAAAATGAATGAAAAAAACATATTCAATCGTCAAAAGGATAGGGTGTTGTTAAAGGAGGGGATGCACTTGAAGTTCAATCGGGAATTCCATAACAAAGGCATTGATTCACACTCCCTTACTCAGGAAGAATGGATCGTTCAGATAATGGATGTTTATCAAGACAAGGTGATAAGGCTAGCCTATACATACGTTAAGGATCGGAAATTGGCTGAAGACTTAGCACAAGAAGTATTTGTGAAGTGTTACATACATAAGGACAGCTTTAGAAATGACTCATCAGTGAAAACATGGGTATACGCCATCACTGTAAACTTGTGTAAAGATTACTTAAGAAGCGGTTGGAAGAAATACATTCATGTGATGGAACGGTTTGGTAAGTCGAGAGCTTCCTCGGTTCTAACACCAGAACTTTCAATCGTTCAGAAAAGTGAGCATGAAGCCTTAGCAGAGCAAGTATTAAAACTGCCTCTTAAATATCGGGAAGTAATTCTTCTTTTCTATTATAAAGAACTAACCGTATGTGAAATCAGCCAAATCTTAAACAAAAAAGAAGCAACAATTAGAACTTTACTTCAGCGGGGAAGAGAAATGTTGCGACGAAAACTGGAGAAGAGTAGGTGAGATCATGGAAGATCCTTTTAAGCAGCTGCCTGAAATATTGAACAACGGCCGTATGAGAACAATAACGTTTAAAGAGGAAAATAGACAGAAAGTTCTTCAGAGAACAAGAGATCTCCACAAGCCACCTGCACCAAAAAGTATGTGGTATCACTGGTTTCATCAAAGTTTAAGTCTAGCTCTTGGCGTAGCGTTCATCTTTATTTTTATACAATTCGTTGAAAGCACGCCTTTTCCAGTACAAGAAAAAAAAGAAGCTCAATCTATAGCCAAAATTCCTTATGCTAATCAGGCCATCTTAACAAAAGCTAGGCATGATATGCGAAACCATCACAAGATCTCAGATGTGGTGGCTAATCAAAAGAAAGATACTCTTACCGTTCTTATTACGTTCCCGAAAAATCTAACACAAGAGAAACAAATATTTCTTACCGAATCGTATTTAAAAGAAGTATCACATCTTACACTAAACGAACCTTACGAAGGGCAAAAGAATTTGGGAGAGCTATGGAACTATGTTAATGTAAAGATCTATACAACAACAGAATCTGAAGACGAAATGTTAAGACAACTGATGCACGTTGATCAAAACTTTGAGTGGAAGGGTTCCATTAATAAGCATGACGGAATATTGAAATGGGAACGTATATCTGGATATAATTAAACAACCTGTTAAAAGGTTTTCATTAGAACAGCTAGAAAATAGATAGGAAACAAGCAAAAGCGGTGAAAAGAATGAAAAAAACACACATTAATTTTTTTACAGAAGTAGGAGCTCAAAAGCCTAATAGTATAAGAAATAAAGAAACACCTTGTCCGTTTTGTCGGATTGATGAGCTAGAGGAAGTCTTGGATAAGCAAGATTCGATCATTCTTGTTAAAAATAAATATACCGTTCTCGATGGAGCTTTCCAGACTGTACTGATCGAAACAGATGAATGTGAAGGTGAGCTTTCCAACTATTCGAAGGATCATCTATACAAAGTCCTTCGTTTTGGACTTACACATTGGAATAACATGTTGAACAGCGGTAAATACAAATCGGTGATGTTCTTTAAGAACCACGGTCCTTTATCTGGTGGAACAATTCGCCATCCTCATATGCAGATTATTGGATTGAACGAAGTTGATTGTCTTCATGATTTTTCCGAGAATCAGTTCAAAGGACTGAGTATCCTTGAGAAAGAAGGAGTCAGTTTTACTGTATCGACTGAACCAAGAGTTGGGTTCTATGAATTGAATGTTGTATGGGAAAAAGACGCAGAGCTTTCTTTATTCGCGGATTGTATTCAAGCTGGAACTCATTTTTTGCTGAATCATTTTCATAGAAGTTGTACAAGTTACAATCTATTCTTTTATCAATATGACGAGAAGACCTATTGCAAAATCATGCCTCGTTTTGTGACCTCACCCCTTTATATGGGGTATGGTGTACAGCAAGTAGCGAACAATATTGAGGGAATTGCACAAAGTATCAAAGATATATATTTTAAAGCTTAAAAAACCAGATCTTCCTCAGATCTGGTTTTTTGCTTGATCAAATAAAGTTTCCATCGCAAAGATGATTAACGGGTGTGTTTCATCCATTACTTTGTTGATCTCAAGCCGCTCTGTCCATTGATGAGCATCCTTCCCAAGCGGTCCGATATTAATAACAGGAATATCGAGTTCTCTCATATCATCAAACGGAATATGGTAGCGAGATCCTAGTAAAGGGAAGTTACTTGTGAAAGATGAAAGATCACGAGAATCTCCATGAAAACCAATATAACTCAAGTCAGATAAACCACTAAAATAGTGGACATTAACGAGCTCGCTGTTAAACGTATTTTTCGCATGACTGACTACCATATCCGATGTAGCTTTAATCAGCGGGTGGTCGCTTGAACATACAGCTGGATAAAAAGGTGGTGTGTAGAACAAGACGATCATCGGAGAGATGTCTCTGCAAAGACTTGCTAACTCAAATACATACTGTATTGTCAGCTCTCTTTCATCCGCATTCGGATTGTTTGTCTGAAGCATGTTTTCTCTGCGATCAAGTTCTTCTTGTCCATATTTAGTCACGGCGTGTTCATACAGTTCATTAAAAGTAAGTACTTTAATGCTTTCTTTTTTCGGAGTGAACGGTACGATTTCGGCGACTTTTTTGCTTCTTTCAAAGAGATGGTCTTCTAATCGTAGTGCTGCACTTTTTGCGCTTCTTATCAACATTTCCGTAATATCAGATAACGATCGATTAAAAAGCATAAGATTAAACAGTGTTACAGCTGCGTGTGGAATCTGAACAGAGTAGTGATCTTTTAAATCTTTTTGAATCAAATTCGTTGGTACAGGAGTAGCCTCCTCACGAAACTTCTCTACATAATCGACGTTCCATTCTAGTTCTCTCGTAATCTCAGCAGCCATCACATTTCCGTTCATACCTGCTAGTGGCTCACCTACATGAGTTTCCTTACCATAGCAAAGAAAACCAGGAAGAATCTTACCCGTTGATCCCGTATACATATAGGAAGAAGTATCTCCTGGGTATTTGGTGAAGCTTGGTTCTCCGTTCAAACATGTGATGTATTTTATATCATACTCCTCTTGAAGCTGCCGTAAGACACTGACACCTGCAAGCATCCCTTCAGAGTGTACTTCTTCATCCGGAACAGAAATCATGAGTACGTTTCCTTTAAAATGACCGGTTGTCGCTTTTTCGATCATCGACATATGAAGAGCAACGCCAGCTTTCATATCCATAATGCCACGACCGAAAAGCCAATCACCGCTATTCAGGTCATCTTGAACAAAAGTATGCAGCAGCTCTTTGTTCTCGATGATCTTTTCGGTCAGTTCTTCTGGCCGAAAAGCGAGATGCTTCCATTCACCAAAGTCTTCTACGGAAACAACATCAAAATGACTCAGCAAAATAATGGTTTCTTTAATCGAAGGATCATTCTGCACAAATGCAGTGATCAGTTTTCGACCATCTGGAAGAGGATGATGGCGAACGTAATCAGGATGCTCCGTGAAATAGTCTAACGATGAGAGCGTATGGTGAAGATGTTCGGCCATAAACAATTCTCCATCATGATGAGTAATGCTGGGGATTGAAACAAGGTCTTTTAATAATTTCTTATAACCCTCTTTTGTTTGCCACTTTAACATATGTGTACCTCCTAGATGTATGCCTTTGTTACCTATACTCTTCTTTCCCTGTAAATCCTTCTTTAAAAAGTTTCTTGGAATGTATTGACAGCTGATCAGTAAAAATGGTATATGTGTATTATAACGAATAGTACACTTAATACATAAGGGGTGTCATTATGATTGCTGTAAGGAATCTATCATATGCATTTAAAATTGGTAAGAAAGAAAAAGAGAATGTCGTACCTGTTTTGCATCATGTCGATCTGCAAGTAGCAGAAGGTGAGATCGTTGCGATCGTTGGAAGAAGCGGATCAGGAAAGTCGACTCTATTAAACCTAATTTCTGGTTTTATTAAATCGCAAACAGGAGAGATCACGATTGATGGTCAACAGGTTAGCAAACTGTCTGAATCAAAATGGGCTGAATTTCGATTAGAGCACCTAGGCTTTATTTTTCAAAGCTTTCAGCTGATTCCTAGTATGACAGCCTATGAAAATGTTGAGCTCCCGTTAGTTCTTAAAGGCGTTAGTGAAAAAGATAGAAAAGATCAAACGATGAAAATGTTAAAGAGGGTAGGATTAGATCAGTATAAAACTCATTATCCAGGTGAACTTTCAGGAGGTCAGCAGCAACGCGTGAGTATAGCTAGAGCGCTAATCCTGAATCCTCCTCTTATCCTGGCAGATGAACCAACAGGTAGTCTTGATTCTGAGAATGAAAAAGAACTCTTAAACTTTATTAAAGAATTGAATGAAAAAGATGGTATTACGTTTTTAATTATTACACATGACCATGAAGTAGCTTCAATCGCTCATCGAAAAGTAGAGATCAGAGACGGTTACTTAAGAGAAGGGAGCAAGCTTCATGAAGTTCAAAGATAAACATCGATTTGTAAGAAGCAATATGAAAAGAAACAAGACCCGTGTATGGATGACAATCCTTGCATCAACCATGGGGTGTGCCTTTTTAATCATGCTCGCCTCTGTAGGCTTTGCAATTCATAAGACGGCAGTTGATGATGTGATGAGTTATCGATTGATGAACGAGATTGAAATACAGAAAGAAAACGGTCCTTTGATTGAGGAAGACGTGAAAAAACTTCAAGATATTAAGAAAGTTCAAGCGGTTAGTCGAAAAAAATATGTACCTGCGAGTGAAATGTCACTAGGAGAATACACAGGATATGCTGAAGTAAACAGCGCAAATATGCCTTCTGAGAGAAAAGCGGGTTTGCAGCTTGAAAAAGGAAGAATGCCTAAGAGTAAAAATGAGGTTATAATCGGACATCATTTTGCTCAAGAATTAAGAAAAGAGATGCCAGAAAACATTACAGAAGGAATGAGTGAAGAAGAGGCACAAAAGAAGATGAAGAAATTTGCTTATAACGGAGATATATTAAATAAAACATTAACCTATCATATGAAGATAGATAATCCAGACATCAAAACAGATTCACAGATAAAAACGGTACAAGTAAAAGTTGTAGGAATTAAAGAGAAACCAAAGAAGGAGTGGATGACAGACAGTTCGGTAATGATTACAGACGATCTTCATAATGAAGTTATGACTCTATTAAGTGAGATAGATCCTGAACTTAAGAACAGTGACGATTCTTATAGTTCCGTCAAAGTATATACGTCTTCAGCTGAAGATGTTAAAGCTGTATCTGAAAAGATTAAAGATAAAGGTTACCTCACTTATTCTGTTGTAAGCGAACTAAAAGAACTAAACATCTATTTCACATTGTTTAAAGCAGGGTTGATTTTTATCGGTGGTATAGCTGTACTCATTGCTTCTATCGGAATATTTAATACGATGACGATGGCTGTAACGGAACGTTCTCAAGACATCGGTATTATGAAAGCGATCGGCGCGACTCCGAAAACGATCAAGCGCATCTTCCTTTTAGAGAGTGGATACATTGGATTATGGGGAGTGGGCTTAGGAACCATATTCGCTTATCTCATCAGCTATGGAGTCAATTTCGCTCTTCCGATTATCGTTGAACAGTTTATGAACGAAAAGCCACCTGAAGATTTTATTTTATCTTATATTCCATGGAGTCTGACTGCAATCGCTGTTACGATCTGTATGAGCGTAACTTTACTTTCAGGTTGGCGGCCAGCAGCCAAAGCTACCACAGTTGATGTATTAAAAGCGTTAAGAAGAGATGTATAAAGAAGCATCAGCCGATCGTAAATGTCGGCTGATTTTTTTTATGTAAGTGATTTTAAAGGAAAAATTCGTTTCAAAATCGAAAGGGATAAACAGAGGAGTGAATGAGCATATGAAACATAACATCAGGAAACAAATTATTGCCATGGGTGGCGGAGGCTTTTCCATGGAGCCTGAAAATAAAAGATTAGATCACTATATCCTGAAGCAAAGTGCAGCTGAACGACCTCGCATTTGTTTTATTCCTACAGCTAGCGGAGATGCAGATGGATATATCGAACGATTTTATAAGGCTTTTCAACCTGAAGACTGTGAACCTGCACATCTTTCTCTCTTTTCACCACCTCAACATTTGGAGAGTTTTGTAGAGCAGCAGGATATTTTTTATGTAGGTGGAGGCAATACAAAAAATCTTATAGCGCTATGGAGAGAATGGGGTCTAGATGTTCTTTTGAAAAAAGCATATGAAGATGGAAAGATCTTAGCGGGACTCAGCGCGGGATCTCTCTGCTGGTTTGAGGAAGGTGTAACCGATTCGTTCGGACCACTCGCTAAGCTAGACTGTTTAGGCTTCATCGAAGGAAGTCATTGTCCGCATTACGATGGAGAAACAGAGCGAAGACCTGCCTTTCATAAACTTATCGAAAATGGACTGAAAGCGGGATATGCTGCAGATGATGGAGCAGGACTGCATTTTGTGAATGGCAAACTGCATACCGTTGTAAGTTCAAGGAAAGACGCGAAAGCCTATTTTGTAGAATTGGATGGAGAGAACGTGAACGAGCAGGAGATTGAGACACTTTTTTTAAATTAAGGGTTTAAAGTTCTGATGATTGGGCGGAAAATGTACTATTCGTTAATCATCAGGAGGTAAATCGTTTTGAAAAAAATAGGTTCAGTTTTGTTCTATATGATGCTATTACTCTTACTCGCATCATGTGGTAACAAAGATAAAGAAAACGAGCACAAGAATCATGATATGGAAGAATCTAAAGCGCAATCTCAAGCTGCATCTAGTAAGGTGAAAGGCGGTTCGTATATCGTAAACCTTGTTAATGCAAAAGGAGATAAAGCGGGAGAAGCAACGTTAACTCAAACAGGAGATGGCGTTAAGGTAGAAGTGAACGCGACTGGGTTAAAGCCAGGTGAACACGGCATTCATTTTCATGAAACAGCAAAGTGTACACCACCGGATTTTAAGTCAGCAGGATCACACTTTAATCCTACTGAAAAGAAGCATGGATTTTTAAATCCAAAAGGACCACACGTAGGAGATATTCAGAATGTGAAGGCTGATAAAAGCGGAGTCGTAAAAGACGAAGTTCTATCCAACCTCGTGACCCTTTCTGAAGGCAGTAAAAATTCTCTTTTTGCTAACGGTGGAACATCACTTGTTATCCATGACAAAGCCGATGACTATAAAACAGATCCAGCAGGAAATTCGGGAGATCGTGTTTTGTGCGGGGTTATCAAAAAGTAAGGTTATTCAAACAAAGCTAGCCCCTCATCGTAACGGGATGAGGGGCCAGCTTTTTATTTAACTTCCTGTACTCGTAAATGCTTTCAGTCCTCTATTCCAAAACCAGTACGCAATGATGCAAGAGACGATTGCGACAACGGGTGTTAAGAGAGCCAATCTTTCAAACCCTGAACCTTTGATAAAATATGCTGCAGGATAAAATGCAGTAAATCCATAAGGAACAATCCACGTTAGAAAGTGTCGAATCCCCTTATGATAGATCGTTAAAGGATAACGAGCGAAGTCACTTAAATTAAAGATCGTCCAAACAATGGGCAGACTGTCGACCATCCAAAACGACAATGTCGCAAAGAAGAGATTGATCGCAACGAAAATGAAACCAGATGCGATAATCATGACAACAAGTATGAAAAATTCAAGGACGCCCCATGAGATGCCTAAGTGTGGCATGGCTGTACTGATGACGATAATCCCTATGAACAACTGGCCAAAACCATCTTGCTGCAAGCGATCTGCTATAAAATGAAACAGAGGGTTGATCGGTCTGATTAAGAGACGGTCGAATTTGCCTGGTCGAATATACTGCCAGCCAAGTGTCCATAGATTATCAAAGAATATATGGTGGATAGAGCGTCCGGTCGCAGCAATTCCGTAAATAAATAAAATTTCATAAAAGGTCCAACCGTTTAAGGCATGGATATGATCAAAAACAATCTTAACGAAGAAGATTCCTGCAAATTGCTGAAGCATAACAGAGAGGACGCCAAGTAAAAAATCCATCCTGTACTCCAACATGACTTTTAAGTTTTGTTTGCAAAATAAGTAATATAATTTCACATATCGTGATAGCATTAGCGTCACCTCCTAACCTCCAAAGATAGTTACCTTTTTTATTGCGATGGACCATAACACTTTTAATAGGACAAAGAGTGAAACCGCCCAAAATACTTGTGATCCAAGGGCTAGCCAAGCTTCTGTTCCTGAGAGGATGCCAGTGTAGATCGCAACTGGTACATAGACCATCGCTTGGAATGGTAGAAACAGACTTATTGTTTGAAACCATTCTGGAAAGAGAATAAGCGGCACAAGCGCACCAGAAAAAAAGGAGATAACTGCTTCTTTCATGACTTGCAGACCCCAAAGATTTATCGTCCAAAATGCTAGAATGGCAATCAATAGATCAAAAAAAGTACCGATCCAAATACCCATAAATGCACTGACTAAGAATAATAGACCGGCTTGCCATGTAGTTGGCAGTGTGATATCCATAAAAATAAATGCGAGAATGCTTAAAGGCAGAGCCCCACGTACAAAATGAATAATTTTATCACCTAGATCCATAGCGACCAAACGAGTAATCAAGTTGTACGGCCTCATCAGTTCTATCGCAACATTTCCATCCTTAATCGTATGCGCCAATTCCTGACCTACACCTGAAACAAACATCTGTAAAAACATAGCGATAATGATGTACGTAATCATCCCGTCGAATGGCAGTCCTTCAATCTCTGTTCGGCTGCTGTAAACGGCTTTCCAAAAGAAATAGATAACAAGCATCCGGAGCAAAATAGAAAAAGTATTAGCCCAGAACCATGCTGAGTAGGCAGCATGTACTTGCATCTGCACTCTAGCAAACTCAAAGTATTTCCTCATGCTGAACCTCCTTTTTCATACCTCTTCCATAAATTTCTTCAACGATCGTTTCTATCTTTGCATCGGCAATGGTTAAATCAGCAACAGAATAATGGTTCATCATCGTATGGATGACTTCTGCACCAGAGATATGTTTGTTGCTGAAGGAGAGGGATACAAGATGCGGGTTTTCACCACTGATTGGGAGAACCTCTGTTACCGCACTAATGGCTTCCGGCAAAACAAATGAATCAGCAGAATCTACAAGTTCAAAATGAATAACACGCTTATCACCAAACTGCGATTTGATATCTTGGATAGAACCATCATAGATCACACTACCATCATCAATAATGATGATTCGCTGACAGATCTCTTCGATGTCTTGCATGTCATGGGTGGTAAGAAGCACGGTTGTACCGTATCTAGCGTTCATTTGTTTGATGAAAGCGCGAATTCGAACCTTTACAGCAACATCCAATCCGATTGTAGGTTCATCCAAATAGACCACTTTTGGACGGTGCAAAAAAGCGGCAGCAAGTTCACAACGCATCTTTTGTCCTAATGAAAGCTGTCTTACAGGGATGCCGAGCAGCGGCTCTAAATGAAGTACATCAACGAACTCTTTTAAAGTTTCTTCGTACTGAGCTTGAGGAATCTCGTAAATGTGTTTGAGAAGTTCATAGCTTTCTCTGACCGGAATATCCCAGAATAATTGTGTACGCTGACCGAATACAGCACCAATATGACTTGCGTTTTGTTGTCTGTTTTCGTAAGGGATGATGCCGTTTACTTTTACCTCACCTGATGTTGGAGTGAGTATGCCTGTTAACATCTTAATCGTTGTAGATTTCCCAGCACCGTTCGCCCCAATATATCCAACCATCTCCCCAGCTCTAATATGCATGTTGATCTTCTTAACCGCTTTTTTCGTTTCGAATTTCCTATGAAACAACGATTTTATGGCTCCTCTTAATCCAGGATCTCGCTTTGCGATCTTATAATGTTTTTCTAAATTTTTTACGACGATCATGCTCGTTCTCCTTAAAAATGGACACAAAAAAACCACAGACAAATACCTGCGGATATGTGTGCATATGTAATTTTTTGCTCACCAAAAACGCGTCAGGTTATGAAGGGATATGAAGTTAGTATGATTGTATGATAGAAATCCACATGTTATCCTTCTCCTTTTTGAAAACGGTTGCACTAAGTATACCTAAAAGGATGCGAAATGTAAAATATATCCTTGTTTTCAAGTAGAAAGCTCTAGTTTAACGAAATCAAGCTTTGGGAAAGTAGAGCTAATGTAGACGTTTTTATACAAAAGGTTCTTTTTTAGAGCATTGTTGTTTTTGACTTTACATCTTCGAAAAGTTGATTGAAGCGCAAGGTGCGAGACTCCTATGGGACGAGCGGTCAGGTGGAGACTCCTAATGGCGCAAAGCGACAGGAGGCTCACCGCACGCCCCATGGAAAGCGAGCAACCTGGAGCGGAAATCAACTGCTTACTAGTACAACAGTGAAAAACAGTCTTAGTAAATGAGAAAAAGGAGGACAAACATGTACGATTACAATGGAGTTACGGATTCTTGGATGGCTTATTTAGGTAGATTGCCAGATTTGCTTCTTGCTATTTTAGTTTTATTAATTGGTTGGCTGATCGCCTCATTGGTTGCAAAAGCAGTAAAAAAAGCATTACACAAAACGGATTTTGACAACAAAGTCGCGAGGTGGATGAAGCCTGATACCCATGAAAACGAAGTAGAACAAACCCGCACGAGCAAGTATTCTTCAGAAGAAGTAATTAGTAAGGTTGTATTTTGGATTCTGATGGCAGTAGCCATCGTTATGTTCTTGAACATGCTTAGTCTTCCGTACGTGGCACAACCGATCTCCAATGCTTTAGGTGTGATTGCGGCAGCGATTCCTAATTTACTAAAAGCTGCACTAATCGCGGCAGTAGCTTGGTTGATCGCCTCTGGTTTATCGATATTAGTCAGAAAGTTAGGTCAGAATACCCGATTTGAAAGGTTATTACACCGTTGGAAGTTGACTCGTGACCCTTCTCAATCTGACAAGGCTGTTTTCTCAGCATCAAAAGCTGTATTTTACCTCACATTATTATTGTTCCTACCAGCAGTATTATCTGCATTAGGCATTGATGCCATTTCTGAACCATTGGAAGGCATGCTAACAGGCCTCTTCGCATTCTTACCAAAACTGCTCGGAGCGGCAATCATTCTTTTTGTAGGGTGGTTGGTTGCTAAAATCGTTAAAGAGATCATTGTGAACTTCTTACAGAGCATTGGTACAGATCGTTTAGCTTTAAAACTAGGTGCCGAACGTGCACTTGAAAAGACATCTCTTTCTCAAATCATTGGGACCATCGTGTATGTATTTATCTTAATTCCAGTTGTTATTTCAGCTTTAGAAACACTTGATATCAATGGTATTTCTGGACCTGCAATCGGTATGTTAGGTCAGATCATGGACATGATTCCAAATATCATTGTTGCGATCCTTTTAGTAGCAGTCGGATTATGGTTAGGAAAATGGGTAAAACAAGCTGTTACCTCTTTATTAGAACGAGTTGGTTTCAATGGCATCTTTTATAAGATGGGTCTTGGATCACTTCATAAAACAAATCAGACGTTTACGATCTCTGAAATGATTGGTTATGCGGCTCAAGTCGTTGTGGTGCTGCTGTTTACGATTGAAGCGCTGCAACTTGTTAAGCTAGAGAGCCTAGTTAATATACTCTCGGTGGTACTTGCATATATCCCAATGGTGTTAACAGCTGTGTTGATACTAGGAATCGGGTTCTATGCTGGAGACCTTGTGAAACGCGTTGTTCAGAGTATGATCAAACAACAAACTGAAGGCAAGCTGCTTGGCAACATCGCGAAGTATACGATTATCACGCTTGCTTTCTTTATGGCTCTTGATCAGCTTGGAGTAGCGAAAACGATTGTAAATGCTGCATTTATTCTCATATTAGGTGGTTTTACGATTGCGTTTGGTCTAGCATTCGGACTCGGTGGTCGTGAAGCGGCTGGACGCACGCTTAATAAATGGAGTCGAAAAATGGAAGAGACAACGATTCAAAGTCCGGACCCAGCAGAATGGAAAGACAAGACGAGTTTAAAAGATTTCCGAACAGATTCTTCTAAACCGGAAAGCAATCTTATAGACGTAGAAATAAATAAACCACATACGATTTCAAAAGATCGTCAGTTCGATCATTTAAATACACCTAGTGATGAATTTGGTATAAACAATAAACCAAAACGAAATGAGTAAATAAACTATAGAATGAAATCGGCTCGTAGAGGTGAAACTAGACCTTTATGAGTCGTTTTTATTCACGTTGTTGTCAACTTAACTATAAATGCCTTTAAAGTATGTAATGAAGTGAGAATAAGTAGGAAAGGAGTTAAACAGGATGCTACTTGCCGCCTTTTGGGGAGGAATAGCAGGTTCTGCTGTACTATTAGGATGTTTTACAGCACTAGCTTTTCGAATTCCTAAAAAATGGACAGCCTGGATTATGGCTTTTGGAACAGGGATTTTAATTGGTGCGGTCTCTTTTGAGCTTTTGATCGAGGCAGTAGAGCAGAGCGATTTAATGGTTACATCCGCTGGCTTCATTCTAGGAGCAGCGATCTTTACCGGTATCAATAGTTTACTTGCTAAAAAGGGTGGACATGAAAGGAAGAAGTCTGGCGATAAGAAAACAAAGGGTGTAGGAATGGCGATATTTCTGGGAACTTTGTTAGATGCCATTCCAGAATCTGTGTTAATAGGTGCAAGCTTGATTGATCACAGCAAGGTAAGCTGGCTCCTAGTAGTGGCCATTTTCTTAAGCAACTTTCCTGAAGGGCTTTCAAGTTCAATAGGGTTGTTAAGAGAAGGATTCTCTCGTCGGAAAATTCTTGGAATGTGGCTTTCTGTTTTTGCTATTTCTGCACTCGCCGCTTTTCTTGGGTATCTCTTGTTAGAGAATGCTTCTGTAGCTTCACTTTCGTTGATTGGTGCATTTGCAGGAGGTGCCATCATGGCGATGGTAGCGTCTACCATGCTTCCTGAAGCACATGAAGATGCGGGAGTTGCTGTAGGTTTTATAACTTCCCTAGGACTTTTGTGTTCGATGCTTCTAACTCATTTATCATGAATGGAGCGTTGAAAATAAAAAAAGCTGTCAAAAGTAAAAACTTTTGAACAGCTTCATTTTGATTAAAGCTTAAACCAGCCTCTAGATTCGAGATCTTCAGAGTTTCTCTTCTTGCGCTTCTTTTTCTTCCAATGATCATGTGTTGAGGAAGACTCTTTACACCAGCTAGAAGATGAAGAAGATGAGGATGATGAAGATTCTTTTTTGCAGAACAGGATTGATGAACTGGAGGAAGAAGATGAAGATGATGATTCAGGTTTACACCATACAACGGATGAACTTGAACTCGAGCTTGAACTTGAAGAAGATTCTGGCTTACATTCTTCTTTCTTCTTGCAGCAAGGCTTTTCTTTCTTACAGCATAGAATTCTGCAGTTGCTGCTTTCGTCGTCACCAATTTCGCCTGCTTGAGTAATAAAGTTGATAGACCCGATCGCGATAATTACAAGCTCGTCGTCTTCTACTACTTGAATGGATGTGCGGTTAACACGAGTTAGGACGCCTTCCACTTCGCCATCATCGTCACTTCCGTCATTTACTCTTACTTTGCAGTTAATCAGCTTTCGTAAGATGCTTTGGAACGTATCATTACAAACTTTCTTACGGTCTGTGTTGCAACAGTTTCTGTCTGTTGCTACTGATACAGATCTTACATTATTTAAAGGAAAGTAAAGAACCTCTCTGTCATCTGTCTTGATTGCTATAAAGTCTCTTCCAACACAGACGAGTTTGCCAGACTCTTCTACATCTTCCCCTGCTCTGACTGTAACGTGCTTACATAATAAATTAGCAAGCTCTCGAGGTGAGAGTTTGTGTTTACAATTCAAAATATTGCCTCCTGGTAATGGTATTGACTATTTCTTGTCCATGCATTATATGTAGCGAGATTTGAAAATGCATATGACACTTGTCTATATATAGAAGTTTTAAAAGTAATTTTTTCATTTTTTTACGTATTTCACGGATTAGAAGGGGATATTTCTAAAAAAACGAGTTAAATATTACCCAAATCCAATTTTTTGTATATAATGATTGGAAAGATGAAAAGAGGAGGGATTGTAATGAAGGGCACTCGATATAAAAGTACTCAATTAATTACAATCCGTCTTATTCGAAAGAACAGATGACATATTTATTGTCATTTGTTCTTTTTTTGTATTCCATTCTCTTTATGTGTATGAAGAAGGAGGAAAAAGCAGATGCGTTATAAACGAGTACTGATTAAATTAAGTGGTGGCGCCCTTGCCGGCCAACAAGGATCAGGTTTTGATCATCTTTCTTTAAACCATATTGCAAAAGAAGTGTTATCTGTACTTGAAAAAGGAATTGAAGTGGCTATCGTTGTAGGTGGTGGAAATATATTTAGAGGAAACTTAGCTGAGTATTGGGGCATTGAAAGAGTGGAAGCTGACCAGATCGGAACGTTAGGAACAGTTATTAATAGCTTGATGCTTAGAGGTGTTCTGAAAAGTAAAATAGACCAAGAAGTAAGAGTGATGAGTTCAGTTCCAATCAGTGCTGTAGCAGAACCTTATATTCGCTTAAGGGCGGTACATCATTTGAATAAAGGGTATGTTGTCATTTTTGCTGGAGGCAATGGCCAGCCCTATGTGACGACTGATTATCCAGCGGTTCAAAGAGCGCTTGAGATGAACTGTGATGCCATACTTTGTGCAAAGCAGGGAGTGGATGGTGTATATGACAGCGATCCAAATCGGTTTAAACAAGCAAGAAAATATGCTACTTTGCACTATGATGAGGCTATCAGGAACAATTTAAAAGTGATGGATCAATCTGCACTCATCCTAGCTCGTGATCATGGATTGCCGATTCACCTCTTTGATTTTAACCAAGAAGGGTCGTTTCTCAAGATTTGTAACGGTGAAGATGTAGGGACGTTCATCAGTCACAATATAGAAACTGCTCTTGTGTAAATTAATTTTAAAAAGCTGATTTCGTATTATCCTTTGTTGCTTTTGAAAGTAGTTGATTTCCGGTTACAGATGCTCGCTTTACATGGGGCGTGCGGTGAGCCTCCTGTCTAGTAACAGTGACTAGCCCCTCGAGGTCAAAAGGTAAACGGTCAAGAAGGCAAGAACGCCTTCCAAGCCCATTTCCCTTTTGCTTGTCGGGGCTGAACGAGTCACTTCCACTTTTCGGACTGCCGCTTTGCACTATTAGGAGTCTCCACCTGACCGCTCGTCCCATAGGAGTCTCGCATCTACCACTTCAATCAACTTGTCAAGGGAGTAAAAAGCAAAAGAGATAATATGTTTTGGTTTTGCAAAAGGCCACTAATGTAGGTTACATTCATCTACTTTTATACGTAATTATCAAAAAGCATTCCTGTCATGGGCGGGAATGCTTTTTTTGTATATTTCCACTCACCTCATCTCATATTAAGAAGTAGAAAAGAGGTGTGAGTTGTCATGATGAAATGGTTAAAAAAGAAGTCTAAAGAGCAGAGTCATACGATTGATCTATCGGGTAATACGTATAGCGATATTAGAGAGCTTGTGGATAATGCGAAGGAGTCTGCTGATTTTATCCATTATCCTCAAAAGACGGTTCATCATAATATTTATATTTCTTATTATAAAGCGATGATTGATGGCGAACTGCTTCATCGAGATTTACTTCCATATTTAATACATAGCAAAGATTTTAGAAACATTAAAGACTTAAAAGATATAATACCGATTGAGAGTGTTACGATCACAAATGATATAAAAGAGATACAAAATAAGCTGTTACGCGGTTTTATCGTGGTTCAACTGGGGGAATACGACGAAGAATGCGCGGTCATTCGGGCAGAAAACTTTGCTACGAACCGGCCGGTATCTGTTTCTGAAATCGAATTTTCCGTAATTGGACCAAAAGAAGCTTTTATTGAGAACTTAGACAGCAATCTGTACTTGATCCGAAGAAGATTGCCTGTTCCTGAACTTCGCTTTAAAGAAGTAGTACTAGGCAAATTTTCTAAGACACGTGTTATTATCGCTTATTTAGAAGGAGTGGCTGAGAAAGAGAACCTGAACACTGTCATGCAGCGAATAAAGGATATTGAGCTAGAAGTCATTCCCGACAGTTCCTATTTAGAGCAGATCATATCCGATAATACGAAGTCAGTGTTTCCACAGCTCATCACAACTGAACGACCAGACAGGGTTGTAGCTATGTTGAACTATGGTCAAATTGCGATTCTCTCAGAAGGTTCGCCCCAAGCTCTCCTAGGTCCAACAGGGATTTCGGAATATTTTGCATCACCTGAAGATTACTATCTATCGTGGCTTTTAGGATCATTGTTCCGATTCATCCGCTTTATTTCAGTAATCTTTTCAACCTTTGCAACACCACTTTATGTAGCCGTATTAACTTACCACTATCAGATGATACCTAAAGATCTATTAGCACCTTTAATCTCTTCACGCGTGAACATTCCGTTTCCACCGATATTAGAAGTTTTATTTTTAGAATTAACCATCGAACTACTAAGAGAAGCAGGAGCCCGTCTTCCTACGAAAGTTGGTCAAACACTCGGGATTGTAGGAGGAATCGTAATCGGGCAGGCGTCTGTTGAAGCGGGATTAACAAGTAATATTCTTTTGATCATCGTTTCACTATCTGCACTAGCCTCGTTTACGACGCCGATCTATAAAATGGCGAATACCATTCGAATCCTTCGTTTTCCATTTATCTTTTTTGCGGCACTTTGGGGTGGTGTGGGTATTGTATTGGCAATGTCGTTTATTCTAGTCCATCTATTGCGTCTAGAATCATTGGGCAGACCATATTTACAGCCGATCTATCCGCCTCGTTTGTTAGACATGACAGATACGATTTTTCGACTGCCATATAACAGACTATTGAAGCGTCCGATCTCTTTGGGGACGAATCTGCCATCTAAAGATAAAGTGAAAGAAATGAGAAAGAAAAAGGACATCGACGAATGAAAAAAAATTATAGAGTATGTATTCTTTTTCTCATCTTTACTCTTGCAGGATGTGTACCGAAAGAAATCATAGATGAAGTCCAGCTCATACATGCCATAGGTTTTGATAAAAAACCAGATGAAAGCATTCAAGGGACCATTACCTATCCCGTGTTTAATATGGATGGAAATGTTCGAGTCGAAACTTTATCAGCAGTATCTCACACGAGTCGATTTATTCGGTCTAAGCTTAATACTCAATCCCCTAAGACACTGACGACCGGTCAGCTACGTGTGGTATTGTTCAATGATCGATTTGCTGAAAAAGGGATTCTAGAGATCGTCAATTCCCTTTACAGAGATCCTAACGTAGGAAATCGTCTTTTTTTGACTGTTGTAGATGGCAATACGAATGAACTGTTAACAAAAAAGTATACCGCTTCTGCTCTGCCATCTATGTATTTAGCTGATCTACTCGATCAAAATATCAAGAGTGAGAATCTACCAAAAACAAATCTGCATGTTTTTCTTTATAGCTATTATGGAGAAGGTATGGACCCTTTCTTACCGATCGTAAAAACGCATAAAAAATCAATCCAGCTTGAAGGGATTGCTCTTTTCAAAAGAGATAAATATGTAGGTAAGCTAAATCACCGACAATCTTTTGCTTTTAAAGTTCTTCTCGACGGTTCGAGATCAGGAAATTATGAAGTGGAGATCAAAAAAGAAAAAAGGAAGGGCCATGCTGTTATTCGTAACATTAAAGGCACGACAACCTATGATATAAAAAAAGTAAACGGAGTCCCTCAATTTAATGTAAAGATGAAGATTTTTGGTGAAATTCATGAGTATCCGCATTGGTTGAATCTGGAGCAGGCAAATAACATCGCTCTTATCAAAAAAACGTTAAAGAGGCAATTACAAGATGAAGCACAAGGGATTGTGAAGAAGTTTCAAAAATTAGAAGTAGATCCTTTAGGATTTGGGGATCAAGTAAGAAGACGAGAAAAAGGTTGGGACTATAAAGTATTTCAAAAAAAATATCCTTCTATGAAGATTAACGTGACAACGGAAATAGATATTGTAGAAACAGGGGTAATTGAATAGAGAGTTAACAGCTTTCCTTGTTTTTTAGGAAGCTGTTTTTTTGTATTCTCATTTCTGCGGACAAAAAAAGAAAACCATCGCGAATGTTTATATGGTTAATCCTTTATAGGGCTAACGATTTAAAGGGGGCAATTGATTTGCAGACAACAGATGAGAAAATTAAAATACGTAATCATTGGTTTAAAATTATTTTAATCAGTCTACTATCACTGGTTTTCATGTACAAATTGGTGATTACAGAATTTACATTTCATTTTTCAGACTTACTTGCATTTCTTGTAGCAGTTTTTGCAATCGGAATTTGCAGTATGTTTTATGTGAAAGTAAATGAAGCACTTATGGCTTTTGTTTCGGCTGGAAAATCGGTCATACCGATAACTAACAAAAATAAGCTAGAGCCAGAACCGCAAGAACAGCGAGTTGAAGAAGTTTACATACAAGAAGATGAGACCGCATTAACGGAATCTGAAGAAGAAGAGCTTGTACGTGAATTGTTATCTCAAGAAGAACAAATAAAACGTATGAAACAAGTTCAGAATGAAGTGAAAAATCGTTTAGTCACGGAAGATCTTCATGAAGAAGATAAAAAAGATTACATAGACTATTTGCTGCAGAAAGAAAAAGAAATCATGTTAGCAAAACAAGAGATTATACGGATTACAACAATGCTAGAACCTTTGGAAGAACAAGAGCAAGAAGAGATAGAAGATGAGTTTGAACAAGAATTTGTTGAAGAAGAATACATAGATGAAGAGTCTGCCCAGACTGGAAATGCGAAAGATATCGTGCAGTTATTAGGGAAAGAGTTCGTATTAAATGCGAGCTTAGAGCAATTCAATCACAAGATGAGAGAAATTCAGCACTCTATTACGATTGAAACAGCTAATGAACTAAAAGAGCAGGGACTCATTGACCCATATTTCAACGTTACTCGTAAAGGATTGAAAGAGTTTAGACGTGCTGCGAGGAAATTCAGCTATGGTGATGGAGTAAAATTCCTATCCAAAGTTGTGCAACGAGGAAACCGATAATTTTATGAGAAAGCTAATAGAGGCGAGAAAGACGCTGTTCTGTTAGCTTTTTTAATAAGATTTCGTTTTATTGTCATTCTTAATTTTTGTTACTTTCCGAATCCCTGATACAATAAGCATAGATTGTTAAGAAGGAGCTTATTTCATGTTTATTGTCGCTAAAGCCATGTTATATATGTGTTTTGCCTTACTAATGGGTTCGTTTATCTTATATTCAGTTCCACGAGAAAGTCGTATGGAAATTTTCATATCAAAAAAACTCATCTTATTTTTAATAGCATTCACACCCCTGTTTGGGATAGGGGAGCTTGTTAGACTGACGATGCATCTTGGAGAAGACTTCGGATATTGGATGACGTTTCAAAACATCGTTTTTAGTTTTGAAGTAGGAAAAGGGTGGTTATTCTTAACCGGAATTTCAGTTCTATTGTTCTTTTTGGTTTTATTTAATGATATTAAAGAAGATCGGTTCTTTGCAGGATTAGCCGTCTTTTTGACGGCGGGCATGGGAATTTCTGTTGGTTATGCGAGTCATGCAGCAAGTCTAGAATCATTAGGCTTTTTAGCACACTCTCTGCATTTTATAGCGGTAATCACATGGTCAGGCGTGCTTCTCGTAAGTGGTTATTTCAGCAAAGGGAAGGGACCAAGCCTTTCGTTCTATAAATGGTTCACGCCATTAGCCATTGGCTGTTTAGCAACCGTGATCGGTGCTGGATTATGGTTGATGAATTATATTGTTCCTGAATATGTGAACAGTTACTTGTTGGACTATGGCCAAGCACTGTTGATTAAACATGTACTATTATTTATCATTATCATTTATAGCCTTATCAACGGAATATGGCTAAAGAAGAGATTGAAGGAAGGTACGACTGGATTAGCGCTTAACAAATGGATTAAAGCAGAAGGGATTTTCTTATTTCTTGCTTTTGTAACAACAGCGTTGATGACTCAGCAAACACCACCTCATGATGTAGCGGATACGTTAAAGATGGAAGAGCCTTCTAGACTGTTTACTATTTTTTCTGGTATCGTTCCTGGTGAAAACCCGATGTTGTCCTTTAACTTCTCAATGATGAGTCTTGTTTGGCTTATAGGTGCGATTGTACTTGTCTTTTCTGTTTTTGCCACAATCAAACAAAACAAAAGTTCGATACTTGCAATAGTCGCTTCTCTTCTAGCAGCAAGCGCTATTTATTTAGCCATCATGTCTTCTGTATCACTTTAAAATAATCTAGGGGGTATTTAACCGTGGATGATCAACTAAAACTACAGCTAGATGGTTTGATTGAAAAATATGCTGAACTTCTTCTAGGAAGTTCAGATCCAGATTATATAGAGATGGTAAAAACATATGCTCTTTATTCGTTCATCGCTAAGAGTATGCCACCTTTAGTAAAGCATTGGAACGATGAGTACCCAGATGCTAAGCAAGCCATGAAAAACCTTGTTCACGAGATAAAAGAATTGAATGAAAAGCACCGAAACGAACAGAAATAAATAAGATAGAACATGAGGCAGTCATATAGACTGTCTTTTTTTATTATAGGCTTTTCCTTTTCTGCTGCTATCGGTGATAGGAAGGTGATTACAGGTGGTGAGAAGACAGTTTCAGGTGAAACGAGACGTGTTAGCGGTGAAACTCGCTCTTGTATCGGTGAAACTCAATCATTTATAGGCGAACGTGTAAGAATTATAAAAACGCGTACCGTAAACTTCATTATATGACTAGTAGTAAACATCCATATTTACTTTTAACATGAAAAATATTTTTAATATTGCAAAATCGACAATATTCGCAAAAAAAATGATATATTTAAAGCGGTTACATCATAGAAAGAATTTAACCAATCTTATTTTATATTTTAAGGGTATTAGGGGGTAATTGGATTGGAACAACTTATGCGCAATTTTTTCTTATTTCTTGCTAAAAATAAATCGTTAACCAACCTTGCTAAAAGATACGGTCTACGTTTCGGAGCGGGGCGTTTTGTGGCAGGTGCAACACTTGATAGCTCAATCTCTGCTATTAAACGTTTGAACGAAAAGGGTATGCCCGTTACGATCGATCATCTTGGTGAATTTGTTGATAACGAACGCGAAGCTGCAGAAATGACTCAGCATTGTATAGATGCCATTAAAGCGATCAGTAAAGAAAAGCTGGATTCACAGCTATCTCTAAAAATGACATCAATGGGACTAGATATCAGCGAGGAACTTGTGTTGAGCAACATGAGAAAGATTATGGATGCAGCAACCAAACACAATGTTTTCATTACGATTGATATGGAAGACTATTCTCGTTGTGAAAAAACATTAGAAATCTTCAAGATGCTAAAGAGTGAGTATGATAACATTTCAACTGTTATCCAAGCTTATTTGTATCGTTCACTAGAAGATGTTCAAACGTTAGATGAATATCATCCGAACTTGCGATTAGTAAAAGGTGCTTACAAAGAACCGCAAACTGTTGCATATCCGGAAAAGAGCGATGTAGATAATAACTTTAAAAAACTGATCGAAACGCATCTTCTGAACGGAAATTATACCGCGATCGCAACACACGATGATGAGATCATCCAATATACAAAAGATTTGGTTGAAAAACACAATATTCCATTCGATCAATTCGAGTTTCAAATGTTGTACGGAATTCGTGTAGAACGCCAAGACCAACTGATGCAAGAAGGATATAAGATGCGAATCTATGTACCGTACGGAAACGACTGGTATGGTTACTTTATGAGACGCCTTGCAGAACGTCCAGCAAATGTAGTATTCGTATTAAAAGGTGTGTTTGGGAAATAAAGAGTAGTAAGCAAGAGGAGTCTGTCTTATACACAGACTCCTCTTATTTTATTCTTGCTGTTTTCTAAGGACTGTTGCTTCTAATCTTTTTCTTCTTTGTCTGTTAATTGGAGTGGAGATGCGAGACTCTCGGCTAGGACGAGTGAGCAAGTGAGACACTTACCCGCGCGAAGTGCGAAGTGGCTAACTGCTCACCCCGCGGAAAGCGAGCATCTATAACGGAAAATCAACTACTTTCAAAAGCAACAATGAAAACGAAAACAGCTTTATTCAAAGACTTCAAATCCACTAGAGAATCTATAGGCAACCTTTCTGCATAGTATAGAAATAAAAGTTTAAAAAAGAAAAAAACCTCAACTATTGCTAAAATTCAGAATATATTTTATATTGGATATAGGGTAACGAATTTTTTTATGGACAAAAAATGAATGAGTATTCATTCAATAAAGGAGGAAGACCATCTTGTCTCGTGAAATCCGAAAAGCTGCCGTACTGGGTTCTGGTGTAATGGGATCAGGCATAGCCGCTCACCTAGCAAACGTCGGAATACCAACATTACTATTGGATATTGTACCGCCTTCTTTAAGTGAAGAGGAAAAAGCAAAAGGAATTACGGAAGATCATCCTGCATTCCGCAACAAATTCACTCTATCTGCTACACAAAAATTATTGAAACAAAAACCTGCTCCACTTGCGGTAAAAGAAAATCTTGAATTAATTTCAATTGGTAACCTTACCGATGACCTTGAAAAATTAAAAGATGTAGACTGGATCATCGAAGTAGTTGTTGAACGCCTAGATGTAAAACAAAAGCTTTTTGAACAAGTCGATCAATATAGAAAACCAGGAAGTATTATAACGTCTAACACTTCTGGAATCTCGATTTCGGCTATGGCTGAAGGCCGTTCAGAAGATTTCAAAGCCAATTTCTTAGGAACACATTTTTTCAATCCACCAAGATACTTGAAGCTTCTTGAAATTATCCCAACAGAGGATACACTACCTGAAGTTGTTCAATTCATGCGCAACTTTGGTGAGAACGTACTTGGAAAAGGTGTCGTTGAAGCGAAGGATACGCCTAACTTTATTGCAAACCGCATTGGAACTTATGGATTGATGGTTACGATGCAAGAGATGATGAAGCAAGGTTATAGTGTCGGTGAAGTCGACTCTGTTACAGGTCCTTTGATCGGCCGTCCTAAATCTGCAACGTTTAGAACGCTTGACGTTGTTGGATTAGATACGTTCCTTCATGTTGCGAGAAATGTATATGAGCAAGTAGATGGAAAAGAAAAAGAAGTATTTGAGATTCCTGATTTCTTAAACGAAATGGTGGACAAAGGCTGGACTGGGAGCAAGACAGGTCAAGGTTTTTATCTCAAACAAAAAAGCAAAGCAGGCAGTGAAATCTTAGAGCTAGATCCTGCTACGTTAGAATATAAACCACGTTCTAAGATGAAGACAGCTACACTAGAAGCTGCAAAGCAAATGAAAACAACAAACCAAAAAGTGAAAGCGCTTTTATATAGTGATGATCGTGCAGGTAAACTGCTATGGGACATCATTAAACCGGTTCTATTATATTCTGCAGAAAAATGTTATGAAATCGCTGATGACCTTGTCGCGATCGATCAAGCGATGAAATGGGGATTCGGATGGGAGCATGGTCCATTTGAAATTTGGGATGCGATTGGCGTTCCTGAATCGGTAGAACGAATGAAAGCTGAAGGAGAGACAATACCTGGCTGGGTAGAAGAACTTCTTCACTTTGAAAAGAACTCGTTCTATACAAAAACGAATGGTGATCGCTCTTACTATCACCACGGAAGCTATCTTCCTGTGGAAGAGAACAAAAAAGTTGTTCATTTAAGCCGTTTAAAAGAAAAAGGCAACGTGATCACAAAGAATGGTGGAGCAACACTAATCGACCTTGGTGATGATGTTGCGGGTCTTGAGTTCAATTCTCCGAATAATGCGATCGGGCCAGAAATTATTATGATGCTTCATCAGGCGATCGACGAAGTAGAAAAGAACTACAAAGGGCTTGTAATCGGTAATCAAGGTAAGAACTTCTGTGTTGGTGCCAACTTGATGCTCATTCTTATGGAAGCGCAAGATGACAATTTCTTTGAACTCGATATGATGGTTCGTCAATTCCAGCAAGCGATGGCAAGAGTTCGCTATAGTGCAAAACCTGTAGTAGCAGCTAACTTCGGAATGACGCTCGGCGGTGGAGTTGAAGTGTCACTTCCAGCGGCAAGACTTCAAATGTCATCTGAAACGTATATGGGGCTTGTTGAAACGGGAGTCGGCTTGATTCCAGGCGGAGGCGGAAACAAAGAGCTTTATCTTCGTTTATTAGAGCAGCTGCCAGAGGGCGCTAAGGGAGATCTGCAAAAAGTAGCGAACCAAGCTTTTGAAACGATTGCTATGGCTAAAGTTTCAACATCCGCGCAAGAAGCTCGTAAACTAGGCTTTTTACGAAAGGAAGACAGCATCTCTGTGAATGGTGATCACCTCTTGCATGATGCGAAAACACAAGTGCTCGCGTTAGAAAGCCTTGGCTATACACCACCTGTTAGAAAGAAGATTCCTGTAGTTGGTGAGGCAGGATATGCAACACTTGCATTGGGCGCGCAGACGATGCATTTCAGTCAATACATTTCAGAGCACGATCTAAAAATAGCAAAGAAACTAGCCTTTGTTTTAGCTGGAGGAAGAGTGCCAGAAGGAACATTGGTAGACGAACAATACTTACTAGATTTAGAGAGAGAAGCATTCCTAAGTCTAGCTGGAGAACCGAAGAGCCAGGCAAGAATGCAGCACATGCTTGTTAAAGGCAAGCCGCTAAGAAACTAAGGGGGGAAGAACTCAATGTTAAAAGAGGCAGTAATAGTAGCAGGTGCTAGAACAGCGGTTGGTAAAGCGAAAAAAGGTTCTTTTGCACATATGAGACCAGACGAACTAGCAGCGGTAACCATCAAAGAAACGTTGAAGCGTGCAGGTGATTATAACGGAGAGATCGATGATTTGATCATCGGATGTGCCGTTCCTGAAGCAGAACAAGGGATGAACATGGCTCGACTGATCGGTGCTAGAGCTGGATTGCCTGAAACTGTACCAGCGATTACAATCAACCGCTTCTGTTCATCAGGTTTGCAAAGTATCGCATATGGTGCAGAAAAAATCATGCTCGGAGCAGCTGAAGCCATTCTTGCAGGCGGAGCTGAATCGATGAGTCTTGTTCCTGTAGTAGGTCATGTTGTAAAGCCTAACCCTTACTTAGTTGAAACGGTGCCGCAATATTACATGGGAATGGGTCATACAGCAGAAGAAGTAGCGAGACGTTTTGGTATCTCAAGGCAAGATCAAGATGAATTTGCCGTTAGAAGTCATCAAAAAGCAGCAGCTGCGATTAAAGAAGGTAAGTTTAACGACGAGATCGTTCCTGTACATGTTATGAAACGCTGGTTAGACGAACAATCAAAGCTAGTTGAAAAAGAGATTGCTGTGTCGGTTGATGAAGGTGTACGTGCTGGAACAACCGTTGATGTACTTAGCAAACTTCGCCCTGCATTCACACCGACTGGTTCTGTAACAGCGGGGAACTCTTCACAAACGAGTGATGGCGCTGCAACGGTTCTTGTTATGAATAGAGAAAAAGCAGAAGCAGAAGGTTTAACACCATTGTTGAAATTCCGTTCTTTTGCAGTGGCTGGTGTAGCTCCAGACATTATGGGAGTCGGTCCTGTAGCAGCTATTCCGAAAGCATTAAAAATGGCAGGATTAGAAATTTCGGACATCGGCTTGTTCGAGTTGAACGAGGCATTTGCTTCCCAAAGCGTTCAAGTCATTCGTGAGCTGAACCTTCCAGAAGATAAGGTAAACGTAAATGGTGGTGCGATTGCACTAGGCCACCCGCTAGGTTGCTCAGGAACAAAACTTACATTAACTCTTTTACACGAGATGAAGCGTCGTAATGAACAGTTCGGAGTTGTAACGATGTGTATCGGCGGTGGAATGGGAGCAGCAGGCGTATTTGAACTAGTAGGATAACAAGGAGGAAAAAACATGTCGAATACAGCAGAAAAACAAATCATTGGTGGAAGCTTTTTAATAGAAGACATTTCAGCAGCAGATATTTATACACCTGAGGATTTTTCAGAAGAACATTTGATGATCGCGAAAACAACGGAAGATTTTGTAGTGAAAGAGGTTGTTCCTCAACTCGAAAAGATGGAAGATCACGATTTTACCGTTTCCAGAAAGTTATTAACAAAAGCGGGAGAACTAGGACTTTTAGGAGCAGATGTACCTGAAGAGTATGGCGGCTTAGGTCTGGATAAGATTTCTTCTTCACTCATTACTGAAAAGTTTGCACGTGGACGCGGATTCTCGATCAGTTACGGAGCACACGTAGGGATCGGGTCACTTCCTATCGTTCTTTTTGGTAACGAAGAACAAAAGAAAAAGTACTTACCTGAACTTGCAACAGGCGAAAAAATTGCAGCTTACGCATTAACTGAGCCAGGTTCTGGATCTGATGCACTTGGCGCAAGAACAACAGCAAAACTTAACGCTGAAGGCACTCACTATGTATTGAATGGTGAGAAGCAATGGATCACAAACTCTGCATTTGCTGATGTTTTCGTCGTATACGCAAAAATCGATGGTGAGCAGTTCACAGCATTCATCGTTGAAAGAGATTATCAAGGTGTGTCTACAGGACCAGAAGAAAAGAAGATGGGTATTAAGAGTTCCTCGACGCGTACTCTTATCTTAGAAGATGTAGAAGTGCCAAAGGAAAATCTGTTATGGGAAGCAGGAAAAGGACATCTTATCGCCTTTAACATTTTGAACATCGGCCGTTACAAGCTTGCGTTAGGTTGTGTAGGAGCTGCAAAACGAGCTTTTGAAGTATCTGTAAAATACGCGAACGAGCGTCAACAGTTCAAACGTAAGATTAGTTCTTTCAGCCTAATTCAAGAAAAACTGGCAAACATGGCTATTCAAACGTATGCTGCTGAAAGCTCTGTGTACCGAACGGTAGGTCTTTTTGAAAACCGTCTGGGCACTCTATCTGAAGAAAAGCAAAAAGATGGACGTGAGTTAGCGAAAGCAATCGCAGAGTATGCAATCGAATGTTCCCTGAACAAAGTATCCGCTTCAGAAGTGTTGGATTATGTAGTAGATGAAGGCGTTCAAATCCATGGAGGATACGGGTTTATGTCTGAATATGAGATCGAAGGTGCATACCGCGATTCTCGTATCAACCGAATCTTTGAAGGAACGAACGAGATCAACCGTTTGTTAGTACCAGGAACGCTAGTGAAAAAAGCGATGAAAAACGAGCTTCCGCTTATTCAAAAAGCTACTCAGCTTCAGCAAGAGCTCATGATGCTTATGCCTGTTGAAGTAGGTACGGAAAGCTTGGATCAAGAAAAATATCTTGTGTCTATGGCTAAGAAGATTTTCTTGATGACAGCAGGATTAACGGTTCAAAAGTTTGGACCTAAGTTAGAGCAAGAGCAAGAAGTGTTATCAAACTTGGCAGATATCATCAGTGAAGTTTACAACATGGAATCTGTTCTACTGCGTACGGAAAAAGCAATCGAAAGATCGGGAGCTGAAAAAGCAAAACAAAAACTGTTGTACACAGAAGTGTATTGCCAAGAAGCGTTCAACCGCATTGAAGCTCATGCAAAAGAATCTATCATTGCTGTTGAAGAAGGCGACATGCTCCGTATGATGTTGTCTGCGTTAAAGAAACTAACGCGCCACACACCTATTAATGTGATTAAGAAGAAGCGTGAACTAGCTGTTCAGCTTCTTGAAGAAGAACGCTATATCGTTTAATTGATCTGAATTTACGCTAACCTTCAAAATATCTTATCTTTCCCTCCTGCAATTGTAGGAGGGCTTTTTTTTTGTTAATAGCAGGCTTGTGTTGTAGTGGGAGCGGTTGTTTTCCGTTCCAAAATCGGATTTAAGATGGACTTAATGGGGTATGTAGCGGTAATTTGAAATTTGAATCCATAAATAAACGTCATCAATCCATAAATTTAGGCAGTTTATCCACGAATTTCAGCTCCCAATCCAAAAGTTTTGGCAGTTTATCCGCAAGTCTACAATCTTCGACAATTGCCAAGTCTGATTATACCCTCGCCCTATAAAAAATGGAGCAATCATAAACGGGATCTCGTTTTTCAACATCTGATCAAACAAATTACCAACGTGCAGAATTTCTTGTTTTATTGGTAACACTAGTTTGTGGTACTATGAGAAGGGGTGATATAATGCTACTGAAAGTGTATGAATATCCAAAGTGCTCAACTTGCCAAAAAGCAAAAAAATGGCTAAAAGAAAACGATGTAGCCTTTGAGCCTATACATATTGTGGAGAACCCGCCTTCTGCTGATGAACTGAAGAAACTGATTGATCTTAGTGGATTAGAGATCAAAAAATTCTTTAATACGAGCGGCATGAAGTATCGTGAGTTGGGTATGAAAGAGAAGATGAAAACAGCTACAGAAGAAGAACTGCTTGAAATCTTAGCCAGTGATGGCATGCTGATCAAAAGGCCGATCGCAACAAATGGCAAAGAGGTTACAGTAGGCTTTAAAGAAGAGCAGTACGAAAACACGTGGAAAAAATAAGATTGTTACTGACTATAATAAATCAATTATTGTAGTTATTATAAAACCAAGAAAAGCTGGAGGGATTACAGATGGAATTTCCAAAAGAATTACGCTATTCAGAAGAGCACGAGTGGACAAAAACAGAAGAAGGCAATAAAGTTCGTATCGGTATTACAGCATTCGCTCAAGACGAACTAGGTGATATCGTGTTCGTTGAACTTCCTGAAGTTGGTGACGAACTTACTGCGGACGAGCCTTTCGGAAGCGTAGAATCGGTTAAGACTGTTTCTGAATTATATGCGCCTGTCTCTGGAAAAGTTGTAGAAGTAAATGCAGACCTTGATGATAGCCCTGAACTTGTTAACGAGTCTCCGTATGAAAAAGCTTGGATGGTTGTTGTAGAACTTTCAGATGCTTCTGAGGTTGAAAAGTTAATGACTGCTGAACAGTACGAAGAATTAATCAAAGAAGATTAATGAAATCAATCCCTTCAGGAAAGAATAGACATACTGCTATTCTTTTTTGGAGGGATTTTTAATGAACCAAGATAGACGAGATGTAACATCAAGGGTTTTTGGTAAAATGAAGGGTGGATCTATGTCCCTTTATTTGGATAAGGATGAAATTGGGCAGATCCGCTTTACAAACCAAGGAAACATGTATGAGATGGCTGAGGGTTTTGAATTTGATGCTGACAAGATTTATAAACGTGAAAAGCCTGTAGAATTACCGAATCCATCAAAATATGTGGATGAATGTGATAAAGGTTGGTGCTGATTTCAGCACTAAGAGGATGATGTCAACGAGAAACCTTGGCAGTCATCCTCTTTTTCATATTAATTTAGTTTGTTTCGTTCGGCACTTCCGCCTTTAGATCCGATCTTTTGATAGAAACTTTTATCTTGATTTTGGGAAGTAGCCGTACCTCCTTTTTTTCCGATTTCTTGATAGAACGTCTTATTGTGAGTGTTAGAGGTCGAACTGCCACCTTTTCTACCGATTTCTTGAAAAAAAGTAGTGCTATGTTTTTTTGATGTGGAGGTACCGCCCTTTTTTCCGATCTGTTGATAAAATTCTTTCCCGCGTGATTTGGCTGTTTTTTCTCCGCCTAATCTGCCTGCATCAGCTCGGCTCATTTTTGGTTCTGTTTTTGCCATGTGATGACTCCTCCAATATTTATTTTATGCCTCCTAAATTCCCTTATTTCACACGATGTCAAACACGTTTGGGGAGAATTAGTACAAAACGCATACACCAAATACAAATAGGTAGAAAAATAGGAAAAAGGGGTATAGTAATAAAGAACATCTCTTGCAGGATTTTAATAAAATAAAGCAAATATATAATCTAAGCGATGCATTCATTTTATAGTCTTCAAAGTATAGGAGAGATGAGTAATGAATGAAATCAAAAACAAAGTAATCATTGTCGAAGGTAAATCAGATAAGGATAAGTTAGCTGCAATCCTGGATGAACCGGTTGAAATTATTTGTACGAATGGAACTTTAGGTTTGGATAAATTAGAAGAGCTGGCATTAGCCATAGAAGATCGAGATGTTTATATCCTGGTCGATGCAGATGATGCTGGTCATAAACTAAGAAAACAACTGCAACGTGAATTACCGAATGCGGAGCATTTATATATTAATAAGATGTACAGAGAAGTTGCAAAAACACCTCTGATGTACCTCGCTAAGGTATTGGTAGGTGCACATTTTAATATTCAAAAGAATTGTTTAGGATAAGCCATGAAAAAAAGTTGGTACAGTCTTTTAACTGCCTGTTGCTTAATAAGTGGTTGTAGTCCTTTAAATAAAGATGAAGTAAGTCAATCATCTAAAGATACCGTCACCAAAAATTTAAATATTCCTTGGCAGATAAACAGCACCCCGAAACAAATGTGGATCAGTGAACGCACTGGGGGGCTTGTTTTACTAGGGACAAAACAAAAAAAGACCTCTTATTCCCCAAAATTTTCAGAAGCATTGGCTGATGGCGGGGAAGGAGGTTTTCTTGGTTTTCTTTTAGACCGAAATTTTGACAGTAATAACATCGCTTACGGGTATTATACGTATGAAAAATCGGGTCGTTTAATCAATCGAGTGGTTGAAATGCGCTTTGAGAATGAAGAGTGGCAAGAAAGTAGAATCCTTCTTGACGATATTCCCGGTGGTTACACACACAATGGGGGAAGAATGGAATGGGGACCCGATCAAAAGCTTTATATTACAACGGGAGATAGTGGAGAAGAAGATCTCTCTCAAAGTTTAAAAAGCCTAGCAGGAAAAATTCTAAGAATAAATAAGGATGGTTCTGTTCCACAAGATAATCCATTCTATCCTTCTCCGATCTATACATATGGTCATCGTAATCCACAAGGAATGACATGGGATGAAAAAGGGACCATGTTTGCTGCTGAGCATGGTTCATCAAATTATGATGAGATTAATAAAATTGAAGCAGGTAAAAATTACGGGTGGCCAATTATTCGCGGTGATGAAAAAAAGAATGGCTTACAGTCACCATGGATTCACTCGGGTGATGATACGTGGGCACCTTCTGGCATCGACTACCAAAATGGGTCCTTGTATGTCGCTGCATTGCGAGGGGAAAGTGTTATGAAAGTTAGCACTTCAACTAAAAAGATAACCACAATTGTTTCCAATGAAGGGCGAATTCGTGATATCCTTATTGAGGATAACAAAATGTATAGTGTAACGAATAACAGAGATGGAAGAGGACAGCCATCAGATGACGATGATGTGTTGCTAAGTGTATCACTAGAAAAAGTAATGGAGTAATACCATGAAGGAAATCACTCGGAAAAATTGGGATACCGTTATCGAACAATCTCTGCATAGCCCGTACTTCTTATATCTTGAGACTCCGCTTTGCGGAACTTGTAAGATGGGTAAGAAGATGTTTGAGGTCGCAGTCGAAACGATACGTGTTCAAAAAAACGATCATATAGCAGTAGGTGTTAGCAATATTAATGAGATGCCGGAGCTTGCAGCGAAATATGGGGTAACGAGCGTACCATGTTTACTCATACTTTCAAGAGGAATTGCAATTGATCGCATTTATGCGCTTCAATCTGCGGGAAATATCTATAATTCCATGTTAAAACTAGTGGAAAAGGAATTTAAAGGATGAAAAAAATGTGGGATCTACCCCACATTTTTTTATTCTTCACCTAATTCTACAAAATTATCGATTTTTCGGGGGTTAAATCTCAAGAAAAATATGGGAATTTAATGTCGGTAACACGTCCTTTTGTAACAATTAAGGGTGTGTTTTTTTATTTTGAAATAACGCCGAGGACTCTAATAGAGGGGTTTTTAAGCAATTGGGCGTAATTGTCAGTTTGTTTAGCATATTCAGTACTTTAACGATAACGTCACAAATGTTACGAGCGTTGTAATATTGTTATAGAACTGTATCCTACAAATGTCAAAAGTCATGGTATAAATGAATAGGAGAGCTTGTTTGCATGTTTGCTCCCTAGCTTATTGTGGTAAATAAGAATGATTTTATTTTTAAAATAAAAATATACGATTCACTAATAAACGAAACAAAAGGCAAAGTAATTTTTAAACTGAGGTGATTGATAATCATGGCATCTTTAAACTTAAATGCAGTATTTCCGATTGCAAAAAATAAATTATCGAGCAATAAATTAACCAGCATAGAAGATAAAGTCCTAACGATCCAAGAAAGAGACGATGAGAAACTTAGAAATGAACTTATTGGTGATTACCAGCCATTCATTAAAAAAGTAACTTCTAAAGTGTGCAGTCAATATATAGATCGTACGATGGACGAGTTTAGTGTAGGTCTTTTTGCTTTCAACGAAGCGATTGATCAATACCAAGAAGGGCAGGGCAGCCGTTTCTTGTCTTTTGCTGATATGGTTATCAGACGCAGAGTTATTGATTATATCCGTAAAGAAGTCCGTCAGAACAGACTGATTTTTCTACAACCAGATGAAGAAGATGAAGAAGGCCGTTTAGAAGAAAGTTACGCAGAGCAAAAAGCTGCAATGGATCATTTTGAAGACCAGATTCAAGTTGAGAACCGTGTGTATGAGATTGAAGAGTACCAAAAGTTATTAAAAACGTTTGGATTAAACTTTAAAGTACTAAGCAAGCACTGTCCAAAACATGTGGATGCACGTGAAAATGCAAAAGAGATCGCTCGTCTTTTGGCTGAGAATGAAGAACTTGCCGCGTTTTTAAAAGAAAAAAAGCAATTACCAATAAAAGATTTATTAAATATGGTATCCTGTAGTCGTAAAACCATAGAGAGAAATCGAAAGTATATAATAGCAGTTTCACTTATATATTTAGGCGATTTTCAAGCGCTGAAATCATACATTCAGCCATAAGGTGAGGTAAATAAGATTACTTGGCAAGGGAATGTGATGTTCTCTTGCCTGTAATTTATACTGATCCTGCTACATGCGGGAGGGATACCATTGAAGAACGGCAGCGGCATCGTTATTGAAGTTCAGAATAAAAAAGCAACTCTTTTAATGAAGGATGGAACCTTCGTTACAGTTAGAGTACCAGCAGGAAAAAGACCTCTAGTAGGAAATGAGTACCAGGCTTCTTATTTTTCAAACAAAAAAAGAAGTCTTTTTGTGCTGCCATCTATTTCGTTCACAGTCGCAGCGTTAATTGCCTTTCTTTTTCTTTCAGGTCTAATGCCTAATAGCAGTCATTCTGCTGCGGCTGCTTATGTCAGTTTTGATATCAATCCAAGCCTTGAGGTTGGCGTTGACGATGAAATGAGAGTCGTTGAAATGGATGCTTTTAACGATGAAGCAAAACAGATCATCAAGAAATATAACTTTTCTACAGAGGATCGTATGCCGTTTGAAGTATTTGCAGATCAACTGATCAAAGCTTATCAGACAGAAGGGTATATGGAAGAAAATCAATCTATGCTGATTACTACTGTTTCTGATAAATCGAGTGATAAGAAAACAAAGCAGGAATTAGATCAGGCTCTAAATTCTATAGTGAAAAAAGCCGTGGTTCAATATCCTGTAGCTATTACTGTCTCTGAGACGAACGAAGAGGTTCGAGATAAAGCCAAACAACTAGGTGTATCATCTGGCAAATATACAGCCTTCCAAGAAGCAACGAAGAACGATAAACACCTTAAAGAAGAAAGAATTAAAGAAGTGAAATTTCAAGAACTCAAAGTGAATGCCACTTCTTCTAAGGACATTAAATCCGTTCCACATCCTCGTAAAATAAAGGCTGCACCACACGAGGTCAAGGTTAAACCTCTAAATAAACATGAGAAAAAATCGGATAACCCAAGCTTGGTCATACCGCCACAGGAAAATCTTGTGAAGCCTAAAAAGAATTCGAATGAAAAACATAATAGTGAAGAACGTGAAAAAACAAATAAAGGTAATAACAAAAAAGATCATAAGCAACAAAAAGAGCAAAGGGTAGAACCCAAAATGATTAAGGAACCTGTTAGGTCTCAAAAACAGGATAGGAATGAGAACCAGCCTAAAGAACACAGAAAAGAAAACAAACCGCAAGATCAGCGTTACAATAGAGAAAAGAGCGAAAATAATCATAAGCGAGATAACCAAAGACACCAAAGGGATAATGATAGACTTCATAAAGAAGATCAAAGATATCCCAAGAGTAAACATGATGAGAAGCAAGAAAAGAAACATAAGCACTAATTATGAGATAACCTGTCGTAAAAGCAATTACGATTCCTTGTGGCTGTCGAAGGGTTTATAAAGGTATATGAATATTCCTCTAGAATCGGTGAAGTAACAACCAATTCGGGGGGATTTTTAATGTTGGATATTCGATACTTTGAAAGTCAGATTGCTAAAAGTCCATATCTTTCTCTTTATAATATTCCGGTTAAGCCTAACTTTAAATGTAAGGACGAGACCACACTGAAGATTGAATATAGAGAAGGAGAAAGGAACAGAACCGTTACGTTTACAGGGAATCCTAAATATCTATCCATGTTACTTGAAGGAAAAATGAAGCTGAGCACATTATTAAGGCAAGAGATGATTGAGTTTCAAGGTACACTGAGACAACGCTTAAAATGGGAAGCGATTTTTTACTTGAGTTCCCACTGGGAAGAGATCTCTGCTGGCGTATTAGTTCGAACTGCTAAAAATATTTGACACGAATCGACAAGGATGATAATATTTTTCACAGTGATTCAAATATGCATCGCTTTAACTTAATAAAGTAACACTTTTTTACTTATCACGAGAGGTGGAGGGACTGGCCCTATGAAACCCGGCAACCGCTAGATCATTGCATTCTTATGAATGATGAACTAGAAAGGTGCCAATTCCTGCAAGGCTTTAAGTAGTCTTGGGAGATGAGGAGAACGTGCATAGAATATAATATGCCTTTCTGCTCATATTGAAGCAGAGAGGCATTTTTTTGTTTGGTTGTTTTCTAAAAGAATTCCTTTTGGGTATTCTCTAAACTCATCTTTAAAAAGCTGATTGTAGTGGAAGGTGCGAGACTCCTGGGGGATCAGCGGGACAGGTGAGACACCTATAGTGCGAAGCATAGTGTGGCTCACCGCACGCCCCCCGGAAAGCGAGCAACCTGAAACGGAGATCAGCCACTTTCAAGAACAACATGGATTACTGAAAGAAAGCATTATTTTAGATAAGAAATGAGGTAAGAATCTTGATTAATTTACAGTCAGTCCGTAAAGTCTTTCAAACCAAAGATGGTGAAGTAAAGGCTGTTGATACGGTAGATTTAAACATAAAGCAAGGAGAAATATACGGAATCATCGGTTACAGTGGTGCTGGTAAAAGTACACTGATCCGAATCCTTAACATGCTAGAGCGTCCGACAAGCGGTACGGTTACGATTGGCGGCAAAAACATGTCCGAGCTGTCATCGAAGAAGTTAAGAGAAGCAAGACAAGAAATCTCCATGATTTTTCAGCACTTTAACTTATTATGGTCTCGTACCGTAAGAGAGAACATTGCTTTTCCTCTTGAAATCGCGGGTTACCCAAAAGCTAAGATCAAACAGCGCGTTGATGAGTTAATCGATCTCGTTGGGTTGGAAGGTCGTGGAGGTTCCTATCCGTCACAACTAAGTGGTGGGCAAAAACAGCGTGTAGGTATTGCGCGTGCTCTTGCAAATGAGCCGAAAGTTCTTTTATGTGATGAAGCAACTTCAGCACTTGATCCTAAAACAACTGACAGCATTCTAGACCTGCTTGTTGAGATCAATCAAAAATTAGATCTGACAATCGTTCTTATTACCCATGAGATGCATGTGATCAGAAAGATCTGTCACCGTGTAGCAGTTATGGAGCAGGGTAGAGTGGTAGAAGAAGGCGATGTATTAAATGTTTTCAAAAACCCGACAGAACCAATCACGAAGGATTTTGTGAAACAAGTAACAGAACCAGAAGAAACGGTAGATACGATTAAACAATTTATTTCTGAATTTCCTGAAGGTCGAATCGTTCAGCTGACTTTTATCGGTGGACGAGCTGGTCAGCCGTTAATTACGGAACTGATTCGTAAGTATGAAGTGGATGTTAATATTCTTCAAGGTAAGATTACACAGACTCAGAATGGACCTTATGGGACTTTGTTTATACAGATAAAAGGTACAGAATCTGCACTAGCTCGTGCTATGGAATTCTTAAACAGTGTGCAGGTTGAAGTAGAGGTGATTCATAATGCTTAGTACATGGTTCCCGAATGTACAGTGGGACGTTCTATTAGAAGCGACAAAAGAAACATTATATATGTCTGCTATCTCAGTGGTGATTACATTCTTTCTAGGGCTTGCTCTTGGATTGGCGTTATTTTTAACGTCTCCTGGAAACCTATGGGGAAATAAGTTTTTAAATAGCGTCATTGCCATAATCGTTAACGTGTTTCGATCGATTCCGTTTATTATCTTAATCATCTTGTTGATTCCTTTCACACGCTTGATCGTAGGAACGATGCTTGGCGCTGAAGCCGCACTTCCTGCCCTAATCGTAGGAGCTGCACCATTTTATGCACGTATGGTTGAGATCGCTTTGAGAGAGATTAATAAAGGGGTTATCGAAGCGGCCAAATCGATGGGTGCTACAAACGCTCAGATCATATTTAAAGTTCTTATTCCAGAAAGTACACCGGCACTTGTTTCAGGAATCACTGTTACGGCAATTGCACTTGTAAGTTATACGGCTATGGCTGGAGTTGTTGGTGCTGGTGGTTTAGGAAACTTGGCTTACATGGAAGGTTACCAAAGAGACAATGCAGATGTTACATTGATTTCAACAGCATTGATCTTAGTTATTGTCTTTGTCATCCAGTGGATTGGTGATCGAATTACAACTTCGTTAGATAAGAGATAATTGTTTTTGACAACAAGGAGGAAATTCATATGAAAAAAGTATTATCTGTTCTTGTATTAACCGTTCTTGTTGCAGCACTGGCTGCTTGCGGGAACAAAACAGAAGGTGGGATCAGCGACGAGAAAATCGTAGTAGGTGCATCAAACGTACCACATGCTGAAATCCTGGAAGAAGCAAAACCTCTTTTGAAAGAAAAAGGGATTGAACTTGAGATCAAAACGTTCCAAGATTATGTACTGCCGAACAAATCTTTAGATGAAAAAGAAATCGGAGCGAACTACTTTCAGCACGTTCCTTATTTAGAGTCTCAAATGAAAGATCATGGATACAAGTTCGAGAATGCGGGTGGCATCCACCTTGAGCCGATCGGTATCTATTCAAAAAAATATAAATCTCTTGACGAACTGCCTGAAGGCGCAACGATCATCATGTCTAACTCTGTAGCTGATCATGGCCGTATGCTTGGCTTACTTGAAAAAGAAGGCTTAATCAAAGTAAAAGAAGGTGCTGGCGCAGAAGCACAAATTAAGGATGTTGTAGAAAACCCTAAGAAGCTTAAATTTAAAGCTGATGTTGATGCAGGAATGCTGCCGAAAGCATACAAGAACGGTGAAGGTGATGCGGTTCTAATTAACACAAACTACGCGATTGATGCAGGATTAAATCCTCAAAAAGATGCGATCGCATTAGAAGGTTCTGATTCTCCATTCGTAAACATCATCGCGGTTCGTGAGGGAGATAAAGATAAGAAATCTGTTAAAGCTCTAGTAGAAGCTCTACGTTCTAAAGAGATTCAAGATTTCATTAAGAAGAAATATGAAGGCGCAGTAGTGCCTGTAACGAAATAATGCTTGAGAGAGAACTGACTTGGAATTTTTTGAGTCAGTTCTTTTTTTGGGAAGAAACATGTTTTACATCCCTTTATAGTCCTTTAAACTCATTTATAGGCCCTTGTAATGAATTTATAGTCCTTCAAAATGATTTATAGGCTTTTCGACAAAAAACTTACGAATGTTTATTACATAACCCGCATGCGAATAACTCATACTAAACCTGTTTACTATTTTGACAGGAGTGAATGAAATGAAACAAGAAGAGCAGCCGCTACCAGGATCGAATTCAACGCAATATCACCTTATCCGCTATAAAGAAGGCTTAGGAAAATACAATGAGAACATGCCTGAACTTACACATGCTTATAATGAATTTACCCGCCATTGTTTTAAAGAGGGTGAGATCTCAGAGAAGTATAAGCAGCTGATCGCTTTGGGTATAAGCATCTATTCACAAGATGAATATTGCATCATCTATCATACAAAAGGATGTTTAGATCAAGGGTGTTCAGAAAATGAAATCCTTGAGGCTGTAGGAGTTTCTGCTGCATTTGGTGGTGGAGCCGCTATGAGTCAAGGTGTGACCCTTGTTCAAGAGTGTATTATGGAATTAAATAAACCGCGTCATTAATTGAATGTCTAATTTCCACACTTTTCGTGTTTTGAAATCATCCTAAGAAGGTAATGGAAGTAATGTAGCGCATTTAGCAGGATAACATAGAACGTCACATCTGTTTTCAATAGGAATCAATATGCACGTGTATGCAGGTTGATTTCACTTGGATAACAGATTGAGCAAAACATATGTTGCTGATACGCTAACATTAGTAAATAACTTTAACTTTGAAAGGATTGATTCATTATCCACCCCATTAAAGTAAAGCATACGTCCGAGATGGAAAAAGCAATGCACCAGTCACATGGCTGTGGTTTTGCAGAGTATGAGAGGGATTTGGAAAAAAGGTTAGACGTTGAGAAGGTCCGAGATAAGGAATATAAAAAAGGTTTAGAAGTAGCGGCAGATGCAAATCGAAACCATACGCCGTAACATATGAACGTAAAACTACAAAAGGCTGATTCATAAGGTGGTTTACCGCCTCATGAGTCAGCCTTTTTTCAAATATGAAGACTGATGAACAGATATTATGACAACAATGGAAAAGTAAACAGCTCGTTCCCTTGAACATACATTTCATTTGTTATAAGATTAGAATGAGAATAAATTGAGAATGGCTATTTTGTGCCTTTTATCAAAAATCTTGAGAATGATTTCTTAATGGAGGTTGTATTATGTCAGCACCTAATTTAAAGATTGAAGATCTTCGTGTATCTATTGAAGATAAAGAGATTATTAAAGGTTTAGATCTCGAAATAAATGGTGGAGAAATCCATGCGATCATGGGACCTAACGGAACAGGAAAGTCTACTCTTTCTGCAGCGTTAATGGGACACCCTAAATATGAAGTAACTTCTGGTAAAGTTACATTCAACGGAGAAGACCTACTAGATATGGAAGTTGATGAGCGTGCACAAGCTGGTCTTTTCTTAGCTATGCAGTATCCATCAGAAGTAAGCGGTATTACGAACGCTGATTTCTTGCGTTCTGCTATCAATGCTAAGCGTGAAGAAGGCGACGAAATTTCTCTAATGAAATTTATCCGTGAGTTAGACAAAAAGATGGATCATCTTGAGATGGACAACGCGTTCGCTCACCGTTACTTAAACGAAGGATTCTCAGGTGGAGAAAAGAAACGTAATGAGATCCTACAAATGATGATGCTTGAGCCTAAATTAGCTATCCTTGATGAGATCGATTCAGGACTTGATATCGATGCTCTTAAAGTAGTTGCAAAAGGTGTTAATGAAATGCGCAACCCTGATTTCGGTTGCTTGATCATCACTCACTACCAGCGTTTATTGAACTACATCACTCCTGATAAAGTACACGTGATGATGCAAGGGCGTATCGTGAAATCTGGTGGACCTGAATTAGCTCAACGTCTAGAAGCTGAAGGGTACGACTGGATTAAAGAGGAGTTAGGAATTAAAGACGAAACTGTTGGTCAAGAAGCGTAAGCATTAAGGGGGACTATACATGTCAGTTGATACGAGCCTAAGATTTGATAAGGACTACGTAACCGGTTTTTCAAGCAGCAGACAGGAACCCGCTTGGCTGCAGGAACTTCGTTTGCAAGCATTGGAATTGGCTCAAGAGCTTCCAATGCCTAAACCGGACAAAACTAAGATCGATAAATGGAACTTTACAGAATTTAATCATGAAGCAACTGGCACTCCTGTTGCGTTCAATGAACTTCCTGAAGATGTTAAGGCATTGATCGGTTCTGAAGAAGAAGCGAAAAATGTTCTTGTTATCCATAATGGAACACCTGTTTATTTTGCACTTGAAGAGTCCGTAAAGGATCAAGGTGTTATTTATACAGATCTTCTAACAGCTGCAAAAGAGCATGAAGATCTAGTGAAAAAGTACTTTATGAAAGCTGTAGCGGTTGATGAGAATCGTTTGCCAGCCCTTCATGCAGCACTTTTCGTTAATGGAGCATTTCTTTATGTTCCAAAGAACGTTGAACTTTCTGCTCCTATTCAAGCCGTTTATTATCAAGACGATGAAGCAGCGATTTTCAACCATGTTATCGTTGCAGCAGAGGATAACAGCTCAGTAACGTATGTAGAAAACTACTTATCAACGAACGATGCTACTGATTCAGTAGCAAACATCGTGTCTGAAGTATATGCAGGCAGCGGTGCAAAAGTCGTTTATGGTGCTGTAGATAACCTTGCAAAAGGAATGACAACATACGTGAACCGCAGAGGCCGTGCTGAGAAAGATGCTCGCATCGAGTGGGCGCTTGGTCAGTTTAACGACGGAAATACGGTTTCTGACAACACAACTCACTTGATTGGTGATGGATCTTTCACAGATACGAAGACTGTTACAATCGGACGCGGTGATCAAAAGCAAAACTTCGTAGCGCAAATCTTTAACCACGGAAAGCATTCTGAAGGTTATATCCTTACTCATGGGGTAATGAAAGATAATGCGAGCTCTATTTTTAACGGTATTACAAAAATCGAGCACGGTGCTACAAAGTCTCATGGTGAGCAAACGGAACGCGTACTTATGCTAAGTGAAAAAGCGCGTGGGGATGCGAACCCGATCCTTTTGATCGATGAAGATGATGTTACAGCTGGTCATGCTGCTTCAGTAGGAAGAATCGACCCTCTTCAAATGTTCTATCTGATGAGTCGTGGTATTTCAAAAGCTGAAGCTGAACGTTTGATCATTCATGGATTCTTGGCACCAGTAGTTAGTCAGATGCCTTTAGAATCTGTTAAAAATCGATTAGTCGAGGTTATTGAAAGGAAAGTGCGCTAATGAGTGCAAACGAATGGAGAAAGCTGTTTCCTATCCTGGATCAGGAAGTTAACGGCAAACCTCTCGTTTACCTTGACAGTGCAGCCACTTCTCAAAAACCGATACAAGTAATTGAAGCTTTAGATAAGTATTATAAAGAGTACAACTCGAATGTTCACCGTGGTGTTCATACACTTGGAACTCGTGCTACAGATGGTTATGAAGGAGCACGTGAAAAGGTACGCCGTTTTATCGGTGCTAAATCCACTCAGGAGATTATCTTTACACGTGGTACAACAACAGCGATCAATACGGTAGCAAGAAGCTATGGTATGGCAAACCTGTCAGAAGGTGATGAGATTGTGATCACTCCTATGGAGCATCACAGCAACATTATTCCATGGCAGCAAGTGGCGAAAACCACTGGTGCAACGCTTAAGTACATTCCTTTACAGCCTGATGGCACGATTGATCTTGTAGATGTTGAAAATACAGTTACAGAGCATACTAAGATCGTCTCAGTTATGCAGGTATCGAACGTATTAGGAACGATCAACCCGATCAAAGAGATCGCAGCGATCGCACATAAGAACGGAGCTGTAATGGTAGTGGATGGCGCACAGAGCGCTCCTCACATGAAAGTAGACGTTCAAGATCTCGATTGTGATTTCTTTGCCTTTTCAGCACATAAAATGTGTGGACCTACAGGCATTGGCGTGCTCTACGGAAAAAAAGCACTCCTAAACAAGATGGATCCTGTTGAGTTCGGTGGAGAGATGATTGATTTTGTAGGACTTCAAGAATCAACGTGGAAAGAGCTCCCTTGGAAGTTTGAGGGTGGTACACCGATCATCGCAGGTGCGATCGGTCTAGGTGCTGCGATTGATTTCCTAGAAGAAGTAGGTCTTGATAAAGTGTTAAAACATGAACATGTACTTGCTAATTATGCGATGGAGCGTCTTTCAGAGTTAGATGGTGTTACGATTTTTGGTCCTAAAGAACGAGCAGGACTTGTAACATTCAACTTAGATGATGTTCATCCGCATGATGTAGCTACCGTTCTAGATTCTGAGGGAATTGCTGTTCGTGCAGGTCATCACTGTGCACAGCCGCTCATGAAATGGTTAGATGTTACAGCTACAGCGCGTGCTAGCTTCTACCTGTATAACACTGAAGACGACATCGATGCTTTTCTTAAAGGCTTAACAACAGCAAAGGAGTATTTCGGTCATGTCTTCTAATTTAGATCAGCTATATCGTCAGGTCATCATGGATCATTACAAAAACCCACGCAATAAAGGGGTTATTGAAGATAACGCCCTGACGATTAATATGAACAACCCGACATGCGGCGATCGCATCCAGCTCACTTTAAAAGTAGAAGATGGAAAGATCGAATCGGCTAAGTTCGACGGTGAAGGGTGTTCGATCAGTTTAGCATCAGCTTCTATGATGACACAGGCTGTTAAAGGTCTTCTTGTCGAAGATGCTGTAAAGCTTGCAAAGATTTTTTATGATATGATGTTAGGGAACGACTATGATGATGTATCCTATGATCTAGGTGACATCGAAGCTCTTTCTGGCGTTTCCAAGTTTCCAGCTCGCATCAAATGTGCCACACTTGCGTGGAAGGCGATGGAGCAAGGAGTAGGAAAAGATGAGGAAGAGGAAGAATAAGTTCCTTTTGATAATGATTTAAAGAGTGCCAATCCAGTAAGGAGGGATTCTGTAATGGCTAAGAAAATGCCTGATATCGGCGAATATAAATATGGTTTTAGAGATAAAGACGTTTCCATTTTCAGATCGAAGCGTGGGTTAACAAAAGAGATCGTAGAAGAGATCTCCCGCATGAAGAACGAGCCTGAATGGATGCTTGAATTCCGTTTGAAGTCATTAGAGCAGTTCTATAAGATGCCAATGCCACAATGGGGCGGAGACATGAAGGACTTAAACTTTGATGATATTACGTACTATGTTAAGCCATCTGAGAAATCTGAGAAGTCTTGGGATGAAGTACCTGCTGAAATTAAAGCGACTTTTGACAAGCTTGGAATTCCAGAAGCTGAACAAAAATACCTTGCAGGTGTATCTGCACAGTATGAATCAGAGGTTGTATACCACAACATGAAAGAAGACCTTTCTGACTTAGGAATTCTTTTCACAGATACGGATACAGCTTTAAAAGAGCACGAAGAGATTTTCCGTGAACATTTCGGAACAATCATTCCGCCAACTGATAACAAGTTCTCAGCACTTAACTCTGCTGTATGGTCTGGTGGATCTTTCATTTACGTACCAAAAGGCGTAAAATGTGATACGCCACTTCAAGCATACTTCCGAATCAACTCAGAAAACATGGGTCAGTTCGAACGTACGCTTATCATAGCTGATGAGGATAGCTCTGTACACTACGTAGAAGGATGTACGGCTCCAGTTTATTCTACAAACTCACTTCATAGTGCAGTTGTAGAGATTATCGTTAAAAAGAACGCTTACTGTCGTTATACAACGATTCAAAACTGGGCTAACAACATCTACAACCTTGTTACAAAGCGTGCTGTAGCTGAAGAGAACGCAACGATGGAATGGGTAGATGGAAACATCGGATCTCGTCTAACGATGAAGTATCCGGCTGTTATTATGAAAGGCCGCGGTGCGAAAGGTACGATTCTTTCTATCGCGATCGCTGGTAAAGGACAGCACCAAGATGCTGGGGCAAAAGTATTGCACTTAGCACCAGACTGTTCTTCTACAATCGTTTCAAAGTCGATCTCTAAGCATGGCGGTAAAGTAACATACCGTGGTATCGCTCACTTCGGTCGTAAATCTGACGGATCTAAATCCAACATCAAGTGTGATACACTGATCATGGATAACCAATCCACTTCAGATACGATTCCGTACAATGAGATTCTTAACAACAACATCACACTAGAGCATGAAGCGACTGTATCCAAAGTTTCTGAAGATCAGTTGTTCTACCTCATGAGCCGTGGTGTTTCTGAACAAGAAGCAACGGAAATGATTGTAATGGGCTTCATCGAGCCATTTACGAAAGAACTTCCGATGGAATATGCAGTAGAAATGAACCGTCTGATCAAGTTTGAGATGGAAGGTTCAATCGGTTAATAAAGAAAAGCCTTGGTGTTAGACTACACCAAGGCTTTTTTATGTTTACTTGCTCGTAAGTGAACGATTATTCAATCTTTTTAAAACCGAACTTCTCAAACGTATTCAGGGTTTCTTCTTTTTGCAAATATTTATAGAACTGCTCTGCTTCTTTTCTATGAGAAGTCTCTTTTATTACTCCGAGTGGATAGATGATAGGCGAATGAGTATCTTCTTTAGCAACAGCTGCTACTTTGACTTTAGAAGAGATCGTCGCATCAGTCTTATAAACGATACCAGCATCGACATTACCCGTTTCTACGTATGTAAGCACTTGTCGAACGTCTTTGGCGTAAACGATCTTCTTTTCAACTTCTTTTAATAACTTCAAAGTTTCTAGCGTTTCTGTGGCGTATTTACCTGCTGGAACCGTTTCAGGAGTACCAACTGCAATTTTTTTAACGTTTACTAATCCCTCAAAGCTATTGATTTCTAGTGGTGAATCTTTTTGTACGACTAGCACCAGCTTGTTACCGACAAGATCTGTTCCTTGTTCTTTTTTGATAAGTCCTTTTTCAACAAGCTGGTCAAATTTATCTTCTGCTGCAGAGAAAAAAAGGTCAACGGGTGCACCGTTAGAGATTTGCTGTTGAAGAGCACCTGAGCCTCCGAAATTATAAGTGATGGTGACATTCGGATTTTCTTTTTCATATTGAGTCGCAATTATAGTTAATACATCTTGTAAACTGGCTGCAGCTGAAATTGTTAATTCTACATTGGATTCTTTGTCGGCTGACCCTGAAGATTCATTTTTTGAGCAAGCAGATAAAAATGCTGAAAACAAGCAGATTAAAAGTAAAATTGCATAACTTTTCTTCATCTTCTCTCTCCTCACTTAACTTTTCTTTTTGAATATTAGGTAAGAATATATAGAAAAAAGACGCCCGATTGGACGTCTTTTTTGCGTATATTGCGGCGAGAGACAGCACTCCACATAGTGCTTTGCCAAAAAGGCGCGTCAATCTCGTCTTATGCAATTAGCTCATCGCTAAATTAGTATACCATCTCCTTGCGTTATTGAGAAGAAGATATTTATGGAGACTTCAAATGGTTCGCTTTTTTATATACGAAAAAGATATAATGCAATCAACCATAACTTTAGAGAAGGAGCAATTGTGATGAACGAGACGATAAAAACGTTATTAGCCCATCGATCGATTCGAAAGTTTAAGAACAAGCCATTAGATGAAGAAACCGTTGCAACACTTATACAATGCGCTCAGGCCGCATCCACTTCAAGCTATCAACAAGTTTGCACGATTATAGGGATAGAGGACCGGGAAAAGAAAGAACAACTAGCTGAGCTTGCAGGTAATCAATCATACGTCGCAGACAACGGCTATTTCTTTGTTTTTTGTATGGATTACAACCGTCATGCAATTGCAGCAAACATGAAGACAATAGATATTCAAGAAACAATCCAATCCACTGAAGCGTTTATCGTAGGAACAGTGGATGTAGCTCTTGCTGCACAAAACTTATGTGTAGCAGCTGAATCTCTTGGACTGGGTATCGTTTATATAGGGGGAATTCGTAATCAACTGCAGGAAGTTTCAGCGTTGTTGGATTGCCCAGACCATGTGCTTCCGTTGTTTGGAGTAGCTGTAGGGTATCCGGACGCAGAACCTGGGAAAAAGCCTCGTTTACCGATGGAAGCGGTTTTCCATAAAAATCAATACCAAAGTACAGAGGAAACCGAAGCTCTTCTTGATCTGTATGAACAAGAAACAGCTGCGTACTACACAGAAAGAACTAGTGGAAAACGTACAGAAGGCTGGGTCACACAGATCACAGCGTCGATGGCGACTCCTAAACGAACGTATATGCAAGACTTTGTCCGTTTAAAAGGATTAAATAAATTGTAACTCACAGGCAGGTGACTTCAAAGAATGATAAAAATCGGTGTAACAGGCTGGGGAGATCATGATTCACTTTATCCAGATGGTACTCCTGCAAGAGATAAGCTTGCTGTATACAGCGGACACTTTCCTGTTGTAGAAGTTGATTCTTCCTTTTACGCGGTACAGCCTGTCAAAAACTATGAAAAGTGGGTAGCTTCTACACCAAAGGATTTCTCATTTGTTGTTAAGGCTTATCAAGGGATGACGGGACATTCAAGAGGCAAGCTGCCTTTTGAGTCTGTTAAAGAAATGTATGAGGCGTTTATCGAGTCTATTCAGCCTGTCATATCGTCTGGCAAGCTAGAGATGGTTTTGTTTCAATATCCACCTTGGTTTGATTGTAAGAAAGAGAATGTTCACATGCTGCGCTATGCAAAAGAAATGATGGGTGACATTCCAGTAGCTCTTGAGTTTCGTAATCAGACGTGGTTCAGTAATGAGATGAAGGAAAAGACGCTTCAATTTATCCAGCAAGAGAATTGGATTCATACGGTCTGTGATGAACCTCAAGCAGGACAAGGATCCATTCCAATTGTCATGCACACAACATCCGAGAAGACACTCGTACGAATGCATGGCCGAAACGTATATGGCTGGAACAATCAAGGTCAGCCGAACTGGAGAGAAGTTCGTTATCTTTATCGTTATAATGAAACAGAGATTCAAGAATGGAGGGAGCGTATACAACAGCTTGCTTCAGAAACAAAGAATTTAACAATCCTTTTTAACAACAACTCTGGTGGAGATGCTGCTGATAATGCGAAGCAGATGATTGAACTTTTGGATATTCAATATGATTTTCTAGCTCCAAGGCAGTTGGATTTGTTCTAGGTTTTCCTTATATTACAAATCCATTTCAAAAAGAAGGAAACGATTCATTTTTCATTTTAGACTGATATACTAATAGGGTGAACGAAATATCGTGAACTGGATAAAGAAAGTGGGGATCACTTTGAATTTCAAAAAATTGATTCAGATGATGTACTGCTTACAGATTGCCTTTATCGTCAGTGGCGTTTACTTGCTATGTGTCTACATATATATCAATGATGCGAAGCGCATACAGTTCTTATCCTTGGTCTTATGCATCAATCTTATTTCATTAAAAATAACAAGAGATCGTTTTAAAGCATAAAGTGAACACCCTCTGCCATTTTGGTAGAGGGTGTTGTCGTTTTTATTGCAAATGCCGATATATTTCATTTCTCGCCGATAAATTTAAAAAGTTGCCGATATAAATGATTTTCTGCCGATATATTTCGTTTCTTGCTGATATCTTTCAAATCTCGCCGATAAAATGCTCTAGATCATTTTTAAAAGTGCCTTTCGCCCTTGCATACCAACTTCAATACCTTTTTCTTTTGCTTCAAGAGTAATAGATTCTAAAGGTGCATCCAACAGCTGTTCGATTGTTCTAACTCCAACAGCGCGTCCTGCGATAATTTTACGGTCTGCTAACTTTTCGTTCAAAAGTGCCACGTCTAGTGCTCCACACATGATATATCCTTTGTCGTTGAATACAGCCATAAAATTCGTTTTTGGCAAACGAAGGGTGACAGCGGTAAACGGATGTCCTTCGATTAAAATCGGGTTCATCTCTAACATGCTTCCACTCCTTTCTTCACTATTATTTTTATGTGTACAGAAGGGAAAAAGTGTTAGGTGTTGAAGCTATTTTTATGACTTTTCGTATGATACGATTAAAAGAAACTAGGAGGCGATGAGGGATGAAACAATATCTGGATTTTCTTCAAGATATTCTACATAACGGTACAAAAAAAGAGGATCGGACAGGCACCGGGACCGTTTCTGTATTCGGTCGTCAGATGAGGTTCGACCTGCAGAATGGCTTTCCGCTTGTTACAACAAAAAAATTGCACTTAAAATCGATTATTCATGAATTGCTCTGGTTCTTAAAAGGCGACACGAATATCGCTTATTTAAAAGAAAACGGTGTACGTATCTGGGATGAGTGGGCAGATGAAGATGGGAATCTTGGTCCTGTTTATGGTCATCAGTGGCGCTCATGGTCGACTCCGAACGGTGAGACGATTGACCAGATCTCAAACGTAATCGAAGACATAAAAAAGAACCCAGATTCAAGACGTTTAATCGTCACAGCATGGAATCCTTCTGATATTCCAAATATGGCACTGCCACCATGTCATTTATTGTTTCAATTTTATGTTGCCGATGGAAAGCTCTCCTGCCAGCTTTATCAGCGCTCAGCAGACAGTTTCTTAGGCGTGCCTTTTAATATTGCGTCGTATGCTTTGTTAACGATGATGGTGGCTCAAGTCACAGGGCTTGAACCAGGAGAATTCGTTCATACTGTAGGTGACGCTCACATCTACACCAATCACCTTGAACAAGTAGAGCTTCAGCTTACTCGTGAGCCAAAGCCGCTTCCGAAGATGAAGATTAATCCGAATGTGACGAGTATCTTTGATTTCACTTACGACGATTTTGAGCTTGTAGACTATGAAGCGCACCCACATATTAAAGGTGTGGTGAGCGTATGATCTCGTTTGTTGTAGCGATGGATAAAAATCGCGCGATCGGTAAAGACAATGATTTACCGTGGTACTTGCCTAACGATCTCAAGCATTTTAAAAACGTTACGATGGGAAAACCGATCGTGATGGGTCGAAAAACATACGAATCGATCGGCAAGCCTTTACCTGGTCGCGAAAATATTGTGGTGACTAGAGATGACAATTATCAAGCTGAAGGAACAACGATTGTTCATTCTGTAGACGAAGTGATGCAGAAAGAAGCTGAAGAAATGTGTATAATCGGCGGAACGGAGATCTTTAAACTGTTCCTACCCGTTGCAGATCGCCTCTATGTCACAGAGATCCACCATACCTTTGACGCTGATACGTATTTTCCAGAAATCAATCGTGGGGAATGGAAGGAAGTTTCCCGTAAACCAGGTGTTGTAGATGAAAAGAACAAATATCATCACGATTTTGTTGTGTACGAGAAAAATTAAAAACATAAAGTTTGAATGAGCCCCCCTCTTGTCTGCATACATATGTATATGTAGATAAAGGGGGGTTACCTTTTGATTAAGCGCAGAAAAATGAAACTTCGAAAAGGGCCACTTCCATTCCGGTTTGTACTGTTGATCTCATTTATTCTGTTTACTTTTATAACGATACAAGGGTTATGGCTTGTAAACAAAGGAATCGAACCAACGCTCATGTTGATCGCGCAAAAGAAAACAGAGGAAATTGCTGCTCTTGCCATAAGTGAAGCAATCGATAATGAAATATTAGGGCCTTCTGAAATGAATGACATCATCGAATATAAGACGGATACAGAGGGAAATGTCGTCTTTGCTGGAATCAATCAGAGTGTAGTCAACCAGGTGGCGAACCAGTCACAAAAAGTTGTTCAAAAATACTTAAAAGAAATTGAAGAAGGTAAAGCACATGAAGTGATCACTAATGACGAATTAGGAATAACAGCCTATAAAAACGAACCTGGCGTAATTATGGAAATACCACTAGGGCAAGCAACGAGAAATTCACTCTTAGCGAACTTAGGTCCAAAGATTCCGATTAAATTTATGCTGATTGGTGAAGCGAACACTGATATCGAAGAGAAAATAGAGAATTCTGGGATCAATAATACGTGGATCAATATTGATATTGTAGTCACAGTGAAAACGAGGATCGTTATTCCTTTTGCGACAGAAACGACAGTTGTAAAAAGACCGATTAAGATAACAGCACAGTTTATAAAAGGGGAAGTCCCTGTCTATTATAATCAATCTGGAGATCCTATTCAGCCGACTGTACCGATCACACCAGACTTAAAAGATAAGGAATCTCATGATGAATTGGAGCCTTCTGAAGATAGCTCATCAGAAGGCGCGAGTGGGGAAGAAGCAGCAGAATAAAAAATTTCCTTTATTTAACAAAACCTGTTCAGGTTGACCATTCGTCCTTGTTTGTTATAATTGTAATTGAATTAAAAATTTTATATGTCTTTAAGCCTATCACCGATGGGGTAGAGGAGCGGATTTTATAAGTACTTTTTCAGAGAGTGACGTCTGTGAAGAAAGAGGAAAGGAACTTCCGCCGAAGCAAAAGAAAACCGTCTGTTCACTTTTGCTGGGTTTACACTAAATAAGTGTAAAACTGTCACTGCTTTGAAACTTAAAGCAGTGGAGGACTACTGATCGATGAGGAAAACCATAAATTACTTAAGTGATTGATAGCAGGTTATTTCCTTGTCTATTGATCGCTTTTTATTTTGTCCTTTTTTCCTCAACGTCCTGTAAGAACTCCTCAATATCGATGGCTAAACAAAAGAAGGAGGAACATCATGGAATTTGAGAATTCAATTTATTCATTAATACCACCCGTTTTGGCAATCTTAATGGTTGTTTTAACGCGAAGAGTGTTAGTTTCATTAGGAGCTGGGATCATAGCGGGAGCCCTGTTGCTTCACGATTTTAGTATTGGGGCAACACTGAAAGAGATTGGTACGATTGTAAAAGGGCACTTTATTTCAGATGGTGCACTAAATGAGTGGAATGTGTATATTCTTCTATTCTTATTGATTTTAGGAATGATGACGAGCATTATCTCTTTAGCAGGAGGAAGCCGCGCTTTTGGAGAGTGGGCGATCTCTAGAGTAAAAACAAGAAGAGGCGCACAGGTTTTGACCGTTGTGTTCGGACTCATCATTTTTATCGATGATTACTTTAACTCACTAGCTGTTGGAAATGTAAGTAGACCCATCACAGACCGACATCGAATCTCACGTGCTAAACTCGCTTATTATCTCGATTCAACGGCTGCCCCAGTATGTGTGATCTCACCTGTTTCAAGTTGGGGAGCGTACATTATCGGTATTATTGGAACAATTTTTGCTACACATGAGATTACAAATATGTCTGCGTTTAGTGCATTCATTCAAATCATTCCTATGAATTTTTATGCAGTATTTGCCTTGATCCTTGTATTTTTCGTTGCGTATTTTCAACTTGATTTTGGACCAATGAAAAAACACGAAGAAACAGCTCTTGCTACAGGTGAAGTGATTGCTCCAGATAAAAAAGCAGCAATCGGAGAGGGGATTAAGCTCGAAGAAAGTGACAAAGGAAAAGTGGGAGACCTTGTTTGGCCAATCGTGATTTTGATTGCTTCAACGGTCGGATTTATGATCTATACAGGTATTCAAAATGTAAAGGGACTAGAAGAACCAACGGCCATTACACTTTTATCTATTTTTGAAAATACAGATGTACCAAAATCATTAGTATATGGAGGATTGCTTGGTTTAGCTTCAGCTATACTGTTCTTCCTTCCAAAGAAGATGGGTGCTGCATCATTGGGCAAAGGACTGGGACGCGGTATTCAGTCTATGATCGGTGCTGTTACAATTTTGCTTTTTGCTTGGACGATCATCTCTATCATCGATAGCTTAGGAACAGGAACCTATCTTGCTGGATTAGTTGATCAGCATATGAATGTAGCTTATCTGCCATTTGTTCTTTTTGTATTATCGGGGTTAATGGCTTTTGCGACAGGAACTTCGTGGGGGACGTTTGGTGTCATGCTTCCGATCGCAGCTGAAATTTCAGCATCAACGAATATTGAGTTAATGCTTCCAGTTCTTGCTGCAGTACTTGCGGGCTCTGTATTTGGTGACCATTGTTCTCCAATATCAGATACTACAATCCTTTCTTCAACAGGAGCAGGAAGTCATCACATCGATCACGTCATGACCCAGCTTCCTTACAGCCTAGTGGCAGCTGGAGTGTCGGCTATAGGGTATCTAGCACTCGGATTAACAGAAAGTGTTTGGATAGGCCTTCTTGCATCTGCGGTTATCTTTATACTCGCACTTTTCATCATAAAAAAAGTGTCTAGTCATAATAGCATGAGTGATCAATCTTTCAACGCTTAAACTTGAAGGTGTCTGGTAGTTAACCAGGCACTTTTTCTTATATTTATACGACGATTTCCCCCTTATTCCGACAAAATAACTAAAAACATTTTGACGGTTGTTATGTTTTGTAATATACTGAACACAGAATTATCAGAAAAAAGTAACAATTGTAAACTTTTCGACTTCATAATAAGGGGGATACAACAATGGAAAATAGGCAGCAATGGGGAAGCCGCTATGGGTTTATCTTAGCAGCGGTCGGCTCAGCTATCGGCCTAGGCAATATCTGGAGATTTCCAGCGGTTGCTTATGAGAACGGTGGAGGAGCATTCTTCATCCCATATCTAATAGCACTTTTAACGGCAGGGATTCCCTTACTGATCTTGGAATTTACGTTAGGTCATAAGTACCGTGGCTCTGCTCCACTTTCTTATTTCCGTCTTCACAAAAAAGCGGAATGGCTAGGATGGTGGCAAGTATTTGTAGCATTTGTTATATCCACATACTACGCAGTAATCATCGCTTGGGCGATTAAGTACTCCATTTACTCATTGAACTTAACGTGGGGAGACAAGCCTTCTGACTTCTTTTATGGAGAGGTTCTTCAATTAAGTAAGACACCTGGTGACATGGGTGGTATCGTACCAGGTATTTTGATTGCACTTCTAATCGTTTGGGTCGTGACGTTACTTGTTCTTTATAAAGGTGTATCAAAAGGAATCGAGCGTTTCAACAAAATTTTTCTACCAGCTTTAGTCATTATGTTTACGTTAATCGTTATTCGTGCCGTAACCCTCGATGGTGCGGCTCAAGGTTTGAACACGTTCTTCACACCTGATTGGAGCATGATCAATAATGGTAAGGTGTGGGTAGCAGCTTACGGTCAGATTTTCTTCTCTTTATCCATCGCATTTGCCATTATGGTAACGTACTCGAGCTATCTGCCTAAGAAATCAGATATTAACAATAATGCGTTCATTACAGGTTTTGCAAACTCAGGTTTTGAATTACTAGCAGGTATTGGTGTATTCGCTGCATTAGGCTTCATGGCGATGCAACAAGGTCTGCCAGTTGATGAAGTTGTAAAAGGTGGAATCGGATTAGCGTTTGAAGTATTCCCAGCAATCATCAACGAATTCCCTGGCGGTAATGCCTTCTTCGGAACCATGTTCTTCTTAACCCTGGTATTTGCCGGTATGACATCGTTGATCTCGATCGTTGAAACGTATGTATCCGCATTACAAGATAAGTTTGGAATCTCAAGAACAAAAGCTGTATTGATGGGTGGAGGAGTAGCATCGGTGATCTCATTGCTTTTCGCTACAAAAGGCGGACTGTACATGCTTGATATCGTGGATTACTTCATCAACAACTTTGGTATTACGTTAGCAGGTCTTGTAGAAGTAGTTATCGTTGCTTGGTTCGTAAGACAATTGGCAGGACTTCAAAACCATGCAAACGCCATCTCTGACTTACGAACAGGATTATGGTGGAAGGTTTGTCTAGGTGTGATCACACCAATCCTTCTTGGCTACATGATGTTTGATAACATTAAACAAAACCTTGCAGAAAACTATGAAGGTTATCCTACAGAACTGATCCTTACTTACGGTGTAAGCGTAGCAGTTGGCGTCATCGTTCTCGGAGTCGTTTTGGGTCTTGTGAAGTGGAAATCTGAAGAAGTCGTAGAGAAAAAGGAGGTCAGCTAATATGACAGGAAGTGCAATTACAATGATGGTGATTGGCATGGTAATCCTATGGGGCGGCCTCCTCGCAAGTATTGCAAATGTGGTTCGGGTTTCGCGCAAGAAATAAAGAGTGAAGCTGATTCTTCTGTTGAAGAATCAGCTTTTTCTTATGATGGCGCTCGTAAATTAGAGCAAGGCTCGAGATTTACGAGCGCCATATGAAAAATACGAGCGCCATATGAAAAATACGAGCGCCATATGAAAAATACGAGCGCCATATGAAAAATACGAGCGCCATATGAAAAATACGAGCGCCATATGAAAAATACGAGCGCCATAT